>CAYUCD010000023.1:0-9821 GCA_964443265.1 uncultured Gammaproteobacteria bacterium
ATATTCAAAGGGGGTAAAAATAGCAGAAGCTAAAGCAGATGGACTAGGAAAGTTTGAGATTAAGAACGTCAACGAACGTGCCGAGTGTTCGAGCTATCGTATTATTGTGGACTCCAACGAGGATAATCCATGTACAGGTCCGGATAAGTCCGGGGGCGACCTAAAAGCGCAGGGCTTTTGTGGAGGCAAAACATGGCCGGTAGCTTTCACAGAAGAAGTAAATGAAGGAAAGAGCGGAGGCTATTGGCCACACCAAAGCGAGATCTTCAATTTGAGTGATCTAAAAGAAAAAGACATGGGGAATATCTATCTGGCGCCAAAACCAGCTGGAGATGAAACATTGATCGTTTTCACGTGGGACAAAACAGGGGATCAATCAGGAGTCCAGGGCCACCTTATAGAGCCTCCTGCACTATCTTTCGCGTATTGTCCAAAGGATTACACGCTCTTTAATGGCGTGAAGTGTCAGAACGCGCCATCTTCAATTTGTTCTGCGGAGGATTGTGGCTACTACCGCATTCTCTGTAAAGATATGTTTGGGACAACACCATTAGCATCCACATTCGACTGTTCACGAGATGTTGCCATTAATGATGAGAGCATGAAGATTGTTAAAGCAGCGGATAAGATTCCCTTCGCCTATCAGTACTGCTTCAAGGACACAGGAGAAGAGGCGAGTTGTGACGATGCATCCGTACGGGTGCAAGCAACAAAATATCGACGCGGGCCATGGATCAAGGGAGGAAAGTATTTGTTCTTCTTAAAAGGGACAGAGGGAAAACTGAAAGATATTGGCGCTCATGTTAGTGTCGTTACACGAGAGAGTATATTTGAGATAAAGGCCACGGATATCAAAAAAGATTCTAAGTGCGCTGATCCTGCCTATTGGCTCATATCCGTACAAGAGGCTGCTACTGGGCAGATTATCTTGCCAGATACAAACTTATTCTGTGTAGATACGGCTGTTCTGCCTAATGACGGACTAGAGGGCGCATCAACGGCAAATTCACTGCTCCTTTATAAATAAAGCTTTATGACGGGAAAGACTAAGTGGATTCTTATTGGAGCAGGCGGACTCATCATCATCCTCGTCATTGGCGTTGTGTTGTGGCAACGAAGTGCGAATAGTCAATTTATTGATCAAACAAAGGGAATCTCGTCCGGATCGCAAACGCAAACAAAAACGCAAGCCGCGCAAACAACAAGCACAGGAGCAGACACAGATGAAGCGCTTGTGAAAAAAACACTTGCCGAAGATCCGGACCAAGATGGGGTGACTACAGAGCAAGAAAAAATCCTTGGCACAGATCCAAATAAAAGAGATACGGATGGAGATAGCTATGCAGATGGAGACGAAGTGTCATTCTATAAAACAGATCCAAAGAAAAAGAATACGCCCGCAGAAATTCTTGCGCTGGTTCAGGCAATGCCAGATTCGCCAATGAAAACGCAGTGGCTAAATGCGTATCAGTCACAGACAACGACGACCACAAAGATTTCTCCACTTCTAGATTCAGACAACGACAGCCTAACGGATCAAATGGAAATTGATCTCTATAAAACAGATCCGAACAAGGCAGATACAGATGGAGACGGTTTTTCAGATGCTGAAGAGGTCCGAAAGGGGTATAATCCACTAGGGACTGGTACGTGTCCACAACTTTATTGTTTTGCTCAATAACAATTTGCTTTTTTCTATAAAAATCCTATGGCCCTACCTCCATCAAATCTTCCGTTGGCGTCCGGAAGCCCCGCAAATCCAAGCGGTCCAGCAAGACCCATTGCTCCGCCACCTCAACCTCCGCGTCCAGCAACGCCTTCGGTTCCGCCTTTAGCGCCACCTGCGCCTGCTTCTATGCGTCCGCAGCCAGCGTCCGCGCCTGCGATTCGGCCACCCGTCCCGCCACCAGCACCTCCAAAACCAAGCGCACCAGCTCCAGGAGTGCCTCCTCGTCCAGTTCCGCCACCAGCACCTTCGGGTCCAAAGCCAGGAGCACAAATCAATGTGATGCCTCCGCGTTCTGCCCCAGCGCCAGTTGGTAAAAAAGGAGAGCCTGAAGATATTTTTTCAGATCTCGAACAGCCAGCCATGAAAAAGGCGGGTGATCGCATGATGCCTCCAAGTGGTCCAATGACATCCGGAGGAGGGGGAATGGGAAAATTTTTAATGATTGGAGGAATTGTCGTGGCAGTCATTGCTGTGCTTGCATTTGGATTCTGGTTCTTCGTGATCCGAAGTCCAAAAGTACAAGAGCCTGCGCAGGTGATGCCAGAAGGACAAATGGATACATTTCAATTAGAAGAGGCGACGACCGGAACAGAAACACCGGCTGTTACTGAACCAACAACCGAATCCGTATTCCCAGGCGAAACGTCTATCATGGAAGCAGCGCCATCTGCAAGCGGAACAGGGGAATTGCCTGCATTGGTTACAACGCCACCAGCAGGAACCAATGTTCCGTTGCCAGAGAGCATCCAACCAGCTCAAGAACTAACGCCAACCACAACCGTATCAGATGATGCGATAGACACGGATGCGGACGGGTTGAGCGACAGACGAGAAAAAGAATTGGGAACCGAAGTCGCAAATGCAGATTCAGACAATGATAGTGTAAAAGATGGAGATGAAGTTCTAAAATTCGGAACCAATCCATTAAATCCAGATACAGATGGAGATGGCTTTACGGATGGCGTAGAAATTAAAAATGGATATAATCCGCGAGGTTCTGGAAAATGCGTCAAGCTAGATTGTTCTCTCTAACCAACTATGCCGGTTCCAAACGTTCCTTCTACTCCTCCGTCCAACGCGCTTCCTAAGAAAAAAGAACCGGAGATCGTCGTGATACCAAATGAGTATTACGGCGTGGCTTTGAAGATGAAAGATGTTGCCGTCGTCGAAGAGGTGAAGGTCGTACAGGCTCCACAAAAGCCTGTGGTTGCACCGCGTCCAACAACCGTTGGGCCAGTGTGTGAAATCCCTCCGATTAAACATTCGCATTGGCCGATTACCGTCGGAGTCATAGGAATCTTTCTTTTGATCGGTGGCGGATTTGTCTATTTAAATAAAGACCTCTTGTTTAAGAAAACAACCACAGTCGCGGTCCCACCAGCGCCAGCGCCAACAGCTCCGCCTGCAGCCCCGCTTAATCTCACGGCCTCGCCAACAGGTGGCGCGGTTGCCTTAAATTGGGTTAATCCTTCAACCGGAGAAACAGGCTATCGTTTGGAACGCAAAGAAGGCGAGGGCTCATTTATTCCGCTCACAAATCTTCCATTGGGGAGCAACGCGTTTTTAGATGTATCAATTGAGGGAGGAAAAAATTACGCGTATCGCGTGGTTGCTACGAGTCCAGGCGGGGAGTCAGATCCGTCTAACGAAGCCGCCGCTCAAACCGCCGCCGTTGTTCAAGCTTCCTTGCAACCGCAACTTCCTCCTGGTGGCTTAGATTCAGACTCAGATGGCTTGAGCGATGTAGAAGAGGGCGTTCTGGGAACAGATATTCACAATCCTGACACAGACGGCGATGGATTTTTGGACGGAAACGAGGTGTATCATCTTTATAACCCAGCAGCAAAAGCTCCAACCAAGTTAGCGGATTCCGGTCTCGTCACACTATTTTCCGCGCCTGTTGGCTGGTCCTTGTATGCGCCAAAACAATGGACCACGGGCCTGAATTCTCCAGATGGAGCAAAAGCAACGATTGATACAGGCCATGGAGAAACGTTCGTTCTCACGATTCAGGATAATCAAGATAAGCTGTCTTTGCCTGATTGGTATATTGGCAAGCATCCGGGTGTCAGCGCAGCCGCATTGCGTAGTTTCAAAACCAAAGGCGGATTAGAGGGGATTATGAGCGAGGATCGTTTAGAAGCACTCTTTTTCTGGGGAGACAAAGTATTTTCCTTGCGCTATGATCCAGACGGCCAAGCGTTTATCAACTTCCGTACACTGTTCGAGGTGTTGTTGAATTCGCTCAAGCTTGAAGGAGCTCCAACCGTCAGTGTTCCCTCTGACGAAGCCCTCGGTGGCCCAGGAGATCTAACAGGCGTAACATCAACCGTACCAACAGAAGCAGCAACCACCACCACACCCGTTACCAGTGTATCAGCAGGAGTCGTGGCGACATCAACAGTCACGTCAACACCATGATTGAATTCGAACTCGTATCTCCGCTACCAAAAGCGCTTTCCATTTCTTTAATGAAAGCGCTTGGTGAAGAGTTGGAGAAAGTGATCAAGAAAAAAAAGAAGAAAATAGGCGTGAGATTTGTCAGCGAACAAGAAATCCGATCCTTAAATAAGATGTACCGAAACAAGAACGCTCCAACAGACGTTCTTTCGTTTGAAACAGAGCCTGCAGTAGGCATGGCAAAAAAAGAGGCGGAAAAAAGTTTAGGGGATCTTGTTGTATGTCCTACGTTCGCAACCAAAGAAGCAAAGCGTCGCAGCATCCCTTTGCAGGAAGAGTTAATCCGTTTGCTCGCGCACGGCACACTTCATCTCGCGGGATTTGATCACCAAACAGATGCAGAAGAACACAAGATGTTTCGCTTGCAAGAAGAATGTGTCCAAAAGGTACTCAATGAAGCCATATGAAGTCCATTCACTTTAGCAAAAGCTTGATCAACGCGTGGAATGGCTTGCGCTATGCGTTTAAAATGGAGCGCAATTTTCGCGTGCAAACCTTTGTAGGAATCTGCGTGGTTATAGCCATGTTTTTGCTCCCGCTCATTTTATGGGAGAGAGTTATTTTACTCACTGTCATCCTCGCGGTATTAGTGCTAGAATTATTGAACACAGGAATTGAGCGTCTCATTGATCTTTTGAAGCCGCGACTAGACGATTACGTGAAGGATGTGAAGGATGTGATGGCTGCCGCTGTTTTGCTGGCTTCGTTTTTTGCTGTCGTGATCGGGATTGTTATTTTTTGGCCTCACATCATGCGTTGGAATTTGTTTGTATGAAGGATCGACTCATTGCTGGAATTGATCTAGGAAGCTCCGCAATTCGTATCGCGGTTGGTCAAGTAACACAAGGCGCAGACAAGCGCGAAATTTTTAATATTATCGGAGCCGTAGAAGTGGGTTCGCAAGGAATTTCTAAAGGCGCTGTCAGCGCTTTGGAAGATGCAGTGAGTTCCATTTCTCTTTGTCTCGAACAAGCAGAGCGCCAAGTAGGCCTTCCTGTGGCAGAGGTATGTATGGGATTAAGCGGTCCATTCACAAGCGTTCAGACCGCACATGGCGTCGTAGGTGTTTCTCGAGCCGATGGAGAAATTCGCCATGAAGATGTGCACCGCGTTATCGAATCTGCGCGCGCCCTCATTAATCCGGCAAACTACGAAATTTTGCATGTCCTTCCTCGTCATTTCACAGTTGATGGCCAAAACGGCATCAAAGATCCAATCGGCATGCAGGGGATTCGACTCGAAGTTGATGCACACGTAATTCAAGGTCTTTCAACGCCCGTACGCAACCTCACAAAAGCTGTGTTGCGCGCGAACGTTGATATTGCGGAGCTCGTTTTTTCGCCTATTGCGACCGCACTTGCTGTTCTTAATTCCCGCCAGCGTGATCTTGGAACGATCTTGGTGAATATTGGTGCGTCCACCACAGGCGTTGCTGTGTACGAAGAAGGTGAACTGTTGCATGCCGCTGTGGTGCCAATTGGTTCTGATCACATCACATCTGATATTGCGATTGGTTTGCGCACTTCGCTGGAGGTGGCAGAGCAATTCAAGCGCTCATGTGTCTCTGCGCTGGCAAACCAGGTTGATAAACGTGAAGAATTAGATTTACGCGATTTAGGCGCAGATCAAAGCGAAGTCGTTTCCACGCGCTACGTATCAACGATTGTCCAGGCACGCGTCGAAGAATTATTCGAAAAAGTAGAAGAAGAGCTCCAGAAGATCGAACGAAGCGGGATGTTGCCAGCCGGAGTGGTGCTTACAGGTGGTGGCGTCAAATTACGCGGTATTATCGACGTAGCAAAAAATGTCTTAAAATTGCCAGCAGGTATTGGGATGATCAGAGAAAATCTTTCGCCATTAGCCGAGACGATCCAGGACCCAGCGTTCTCCACAGCGGTCGGATTAGCCCTATGGGGATATGAAAACGAGAAAGGCACAGGATCGCGCCCTGGAGAGAGCCGAGGAGGCGCTGGAGGCGGAAAGTGGCTAGAAGCCATCACATCTCCATTAAAGAAGATCTTCAAATCCTTTGTTCCCTAGGAAAACCAAGATTTCGACTTCAAGCCCTTGACAGGGCTTGATTTTTTTCTTGACCGAGAGCGGGTGGATGAGTACTGTGCAAGGGACAAAAAGAATGAACCAATAGTGAGGCGTTTTTATTCAAAAGAGAATACACTTCGTATTCATTAATGATATGGCAGAAATAAAACCAGAGATCGAGACCTTTGCCAAGATCAAGGTCGTTGGCGTAGGAGGATCTGGAGGCGCATCCACGAATCGAATGATCGCAGCCAAGATTCGGGGTGTTGAGTTTATTGCCATGAATACGGATGTGCAGGCATTACATTACTCGCAGGCGCAAACAAAACTTCATATTGGAAAAACCGTTACACGAGGATTAGGTGCGGGCATGGATCCAGAAATCGGATTGCGTGCCGCAGAAGAAAGTCAAAACGAAGTGCGTGAATTATTAAAAGGAGCGGACATGGTGTTTATCACCTGCGGACTTGGCGGAGGAACAGGAACAGGTGCTGCGCCGTTCGTGGCAAGCGTAGCAAAAGAGATGGGTGCGCTCACGGTCGCGGTTGTCACAAAGCCATTTGCCTTTGAAGGAACGCAACGTAAGGCGATTGCGGATTTAGGCTATGAAAAGCTCGTAGAAAGCGTGGATACCATCATCACGATTCCAAATGATCGCATCCTCCAAATCATTGATAAAAAAACATCGCTCGTGGATGCATTTGAAATGGTGGATGAAGTGTTGCGTCAGGGCGTGCAAGGCATTTCCGAATTGATCACCGTTCCAGGTATGATCAATGTGGATTTTGCAGATGTACGATCCATCATGGCAAACCGCGGATCAGCGCTCATGGGCATTGGCCGCGCGCACGGAGAAAATCGTGCCGCTGATGCAGCCAAGGCCGCCATCGCATCGCCTCTGCTTGAAGTTTCAATTGATGGCGCAAAAGGAATTTTGTTTACCATCACAGGCGGATCCAATCTCGGTATGTACGAAGTGTCAGAGGCGGCAAAAGTGATCACGCAATCCGCAGATCCTTCTGCCAAAGTCATCTTCGGTGCCACGATTGATGAAACCATGAAAGATGAGGTCAAAGTTACGGTTATTGCCACAGGGTTTGAACCACGTCCTGGTTCATTGAAGCCAAAGACAAGTTTCGCCTCGGGTGTTTTTACAGGTCGCGGGAACATGGGCACACCTCCTGAGCCACCGCTCGAACCATTTCCATTCGGCCATCCAACTGTACGCACAAACGTTCCAACCAGGATGAATCCTCAGGGCGCCCCTGTCCCACCACCTCCAGTGATGCGAGCGCCAGCCCCAGAGCCTCAGCCAGAGCCAATGCGACGCCAAGAGCCTGTCCGTCCCGTCCCACCTGTTTTAGAACCAGAAGAACCAGAGGAAGAGGTGGTAGAGGAGGAAGAAGAGCTTCCTGTCTATCAACCGCCTCAGCGCCCAGCCCCTGCGCTTAAACAACCGCATGTGCGTCCGCCAACCTATACACCGCCCCAGCCTCCGCGTCCGCCAGCCCTTCCGCCACAACCCGTATCCGCACCAAAACAGTCTGATCCGGATAATGATATCGAAATCCCAGCCTTTCTTCGCCGTAAGATCATGTAAGTATGCGCTGTCCTGTCTGTAATCATGCGGAAACGCGGGTGGTAGATACGCGCGTGTCCGGAGACGGGGTCAGTATTCGACGGCGCAGAGAGTGCGATCATTGCGAATACCGATTCTCCACCTTGGAAGAGGTGGAGCTTTTGGATATCACAGTTGTGAAGCGTGATGGTCGGCGAGAAATGTACCATCGAGAAAAGCTAGAGCGGGGGATTCGAAGATCTTTGGAAAAGCGATCATTTACCGAAGCGGACTTCCGAACGCTTATGCACACCATTGAGCAAAAGATTCACAAGTTAAAAAATGCAGAGATTCGTTCTTCTGAGCTCGGAGAGATTGTGATGGATGCGCTCAAAGGCTTTGATAAAGTCGCGTATATTCGCTTTGCCTCTGTTTACCGCGCATTTGAAGATGTGAAAACATTCCAGACCGAATTGTCGCGTTTACAGCGTCCGCCAGCACGCAAAAAACGAAAGGCAAAACGAAGATAAGGGAAAGGGGCAAAACAACTGAAATTCTGGTATAATAAACGCGCTTAAACTAGCGCTTATTTTTGTATGAACATCAAGAAACGCACAAAGATCGTCTGTACGATTGGCCCAGCCTCACACGATGAGTCTCAGCTCATTGCCTTAGTTCAGGCAGGTATGAATGTGTGTCGTCTCAATTTCTCCCATGGCACGCACGAAGACCACGCGCTTCTCATTAGTCATATTCAGGCTGTTCGCCAAGCCACAGGCGAACCGCTCACCATTCTGCAAGATCTTCAAGGTCCAAAAATCCGCGTAGGCGAATTGCCAGAAGAAGGTGTGATGCTCGAAAAAGGAAAAGAAATTTCTTTTACCACTGGCACGCCAGCGATTCCGACAAAACTTCCCGTCACCTATCCAAAATTGCACGAAGACGTAAAACCTGGTCAGCGTTTACTCTTGGATGACGGTTTGTTCGCCGTCAAAGTTCTGCGCATCGAAGGACCAGACGTTGTCTGCGAAGTGCTCGAAGGAGGAAAGCTCACCTCGCACAAAGGATTGAATCTGCCAGAAACAAAAACCTCCATTTCTGCCATGAGCGATAAAGATCGCGAGGACGTGGTGTTTGGTGTGGAGCATGATGTAGATTGGATTTCGCTTTCCTTTGTTCGTTCCGCAGAAGATCTCAAGGAGTTGCGTCGCGTGATTGCAGAGGCGGAACAAAAACAGGGGAAAAAACCAGAAGCGCCCATTCGCATCATCGCCAAGATCGAAAAACCAGAAGCCGTAGAAAATCTAGACGAAATTATTGCGGAAGCAGATGGCGTTATGGTGGCGCGTGGAGATTTGGGCGTCGAAATGCCCGCAGAAAAAGTTCCGATGATTCAAAAATTGATTATTGAAAACTGCGTTGCCGCAGCCAAGCCAGTAATTGTGGCCACGCAAATGCTGGATTCCATGATTCGCCAGCCCCGTGCCACGCGCGCTGAGATATCAGATATTGCTAACGCCGTGATCGATCACACAGACGCCACCATGTTGTCTGGTGAAACCGCAAGCGGAGCGCATCCGCTCGAAGCCGTGCAAGCCATGGCCGCCACGATCTTGGAAACAGAAGCGAGCCACTACAACGATCTGCTCATTCAAATCGAAAAGCGCGCAGAGATTGAAGAAGCAATCACAAATATCGCAACCGCGCTCACAAACGCCACAGATGCAAAGGCTATTCTCGTCGCCTCGCTTTCCGGAAACGCCGCGCGCCTTGTCGCAAAGTTTCGTCCAGAGCTTCCCATTTTTGTGGCAACGCCAACCGATCGCGTAGTGTTTCAAACAAATCTTTCGTGGGCAACGCGTCCGATAAAAATAAAAGAATGTCATGATGTGGAAGAGATTATCAGCACGTCCTGTCAACAAATGAAACACCTCGGCGCTGTGCAGTCCGGAGACCGGATTATCGTGGTTGCTGGCGAGCCTTTGGGCAAATCCGGGTATATGAACCTCGTGGAACTGTGAGAAGTCGCATAAA
>CAYUCD010000024.1:0-9794 GCA_964443265.1 uncultured Gammaproteobacteria bacterium
GGTTCTACTTTCGAGTTGCAAACTGTCGAGTGGTTAATATTGGCCTTGCATGTTTGTTTTAAATCCGTGGTCGGGACCATTACGCCTTTGCCTCCTTTAACAATCGTTCCCCCTAAGGTGCTGCAGTCATTCGTCATGGTCTCAATACAACTATATGGCCCAGAACCGAATGGATCTGTGTTCGACATTTTTGCGATCAGCTCATCCCATGTCGTTCCTGGAGGATTTGGGACTCCTGCATTTTTATAACCAATATACTGATTAATAATTCGCTGACGCTGAGCAGCATCAAATCCTATGGAATTATCCACACATGTGCTTATTTCGCTACCATTGCTTCCGCTGGTTTTACTGCACTGTCCTATAAGGCACGAGATCAGGCCCGAAGAACAACTTGGCGCGTGCTGATTTATACAGTTGTCATACACTGCTTTCACTTTTCCATCTCGGCCCTCGCAATACGCCAAATATTGATCACACACGGTTTTTGGACCCATGGATTCTTTTCGATAATCAAAGCCAAGATCCGTGCATTTAACAACCTTATTTGGATCTGCTGAGCATTGCACTGTGCCGTTGAAATCAATCTCTTTGCAGATCATTCCACCCTCTTTCACTAAACCGTCTATACCATCACACTGCTCGTTGCTTCCTGCGTCTTTTACTCCATTGCCGCAATAGCCTCCTGATTGAGCTGAAAAGTGGCAGGTCTTAGAACACGCGAGGCAGGTTGCGCCATACTCAGCGCCTGTACAGGCTTTTCCATTTTCATTAATCCCAAAATCACATTCCTCCACTCCCTCATTTATTTTTCCATCGCCACACACATTTTTTTTGCATTGCGTTGTACAGGCTCCGTCATCCTTGTTCGCACCGCCTGCGTCACACTCTTCTCCTGTATCAAGAACACCATCTCCACATTTGGATGCCTGCTGACAGGTAGACCACGCTTTCCAACTGCATTGATTGGCTTCGCTTTGGGTTGTGCAGCCACGTGTATGCTCTGTTTTATAATCAACGCCATTTACTTTTACAAATACATTTTCACAAGATTGATGATTGGCGTCTCCTCCGCATTTTCCTCCGTTTGGACAATCACCATCAACTTTACACGGTTCTTCTGGACGATCTCCCCCCTTACAAAGGGCGCTTGCTGTTTTTTCCGAACCTCCATCACACTGCTCTGTCCCATTTACTTTTGCATCGCCACAAAAGCCAGCTGGACCAGCGCAATCTAAACTACAGGATTTTGCTAGAACACATCCTTTTTCTGTGTTGCAATATTCTGCATTTCCCGTTGAAAGATCGCCTCCGTTGTCGCAAACTTCTCCGATATTGAGTTTTCCATCTCCACAATACGCCACCATGCCTTTGCAGTCGCGACCACAATGACCGTAGGTCCCGTTTAAGGCACCGTCGTCACATTGCTCAGCAGCAGCTGCAGAACATGTTAGCTTCCACGTGGCCTGATCACGCGAATCTTTACAATCCTGATCTGTTGAACAGGCTGATCCGTATTTGAATCCTTCCCCACCCAAACATTTTTTTGTATCAATACGGCCATTACCACAGGCGACGTCTTGGATACACGAAGCGCCTGGTGCGTTTACAAATCCTTTGCAATCGCTACAAGTCTGTAGTTGAACCCCAGTCGTATTATTGATCGAGCAAGAAGCCATGCGCGTGTCGCCAACTTCGCACGCTTCATTTGGACCAATCACGCCGTTTCCGCACACATCCGCGTCTTTCCCAGATCCATAGTTACTTCCGTTACACACACTGCTCGCTCCGCCATAGTTCCAGCTTCCACCTGTTGGATTACACGTTCCCGTTGATGTGACCTTGCCTCCGTTTGAAATATCGCAATCTGTATTTACCTGACACAACTGACTCGTATTCGAACAGCGGCTTGTCTTTGTTGCTAGTTTTGGCGTATAGAGATCCGCGGAAGGGCCTTCAAATTGCGTCGCGAGTTCATAGCGTCGTCCGCCGTCCACTGCACGATATTGATACACGCGAGAAATTGTTGATGGGTCTGTTGCCACAAGGCTTGGGCAATGATACACGCGCTTTGCCGCGTTCCAGCAGGTCGCTGGTTCGTAGCCCGTATCTTGCGGATTCTTTGCGTCTTTTTCTTCTGGCGTACACGTTTCACCGGATCCGCACTCACTGTCTGCTGTACATGGAACTTTTGATTTCGAACATTTTCCACAGGTTAAAAACTTGTTGACCGGATCTTGCGGCATGGGCAGATCATCACCAATTGCGGCTGCAAGCGCGGTTTGCCAGCTTGTCCAACGACTTGTAGAAAGCGTCTGGAGATAGGAACCGCTCGCGAGCAATGGGTACGTATTATTCTTCTTGAATGCCCCTTCCAACCGATTGGTCATGGATTGAAAATCCGCCACACGCTTTGTGTCGCGCTGGAGTTTTGCTTTCAAGCTCGCGCAATGATATCCGGTTCCCACGCTTGAGCATTCCCAATCTGCACTACATGGGACCAAGGCTTTATTCACGAGAGCCTGCTTGCCATTGCTGTCTACGCAAATATTTTGAGAACCTGTTTTGAAATTCACGTTAAACGTCCAGTTGGCCAATAGTTGATTGTAAATATTGATGGTTTCTTCTCGTGCGTCTGGATTGTGCGAAATAAGATAGATATTGGTTTCTATTTCTTTTGTCCCTGTTTCGTTTGCCACACTCACGTACACCGTGGTCCCGTCTTTGACCGCTTCATATCCATCAATCTGCGTTGCTTCTGGCGCGCCTGCAAATCCACGCGCTAAGTACCAACTCGCAGGAGAGAGGTGCAACGGATTGGCCATGACGCGAATACCGATTCCATCATTTTTGAGCGCGTCTTCGCTATAGGAAAAAAGATACTGACGAAGCACGCCACGCGTTTTATCTGCGGATGAAAGTGGAACTGGTTTTGCTTTGAGCGCTGGCAGATCATCCTCTGCTCCTGTGTCTGCTCGATCCATGCAATACAAGGTCGAAAACTGATAATACGGGCCATTCTCAAACGGCGAGCCTTTTAAGGCGACTGATCCAGCTGTATCCGTAAACGGAGCGGTTGTGAGATCTGGCCATGGCCGTTCACACAGCATAGCTGTTGCTAATGCGCTTGCATCAATCACACGATCCTTTGTGGAAGGCGTGTGGATAGTATCCTGAGAGACAATCGCGCTTGCAAAAATCAAAGAGGCGCCGTTCTTTCCAATTGCTTGGACGTCTGCCTGGGTCACTGCGACATTTTCGGATTTCTTTACTGCGCTAAATGTTTTGCTCTGTTCTGAAGCCCATGTTTGCCAAGACCAGCTATATTCTGCGACTGGGGACAACGGTATCGGTTGATTTCCAATTACTGCTTGGGCGCTGGCTGCATACACGTGCGATTCGTTTGTTTTCACGAACAACCCTGGATGCACAGACGACAAGTCCCGCACCTGTAGTTGGTTGATCGCGCACACTTCATTGCCTGTCGTAAAAGACCAAGACAAACTTCCATTTTCCATGGTGATCGGATCTGCCACAGCAACCACACCAGACTTTGTTTGAATGCCACGACGTTTATTTTCGAGCACATTCGGATCTCCGCGTAATACCACACGATATTTTGTATTAGGCTCTAACGCGCGCTCGAGCATGAATGCAGCACGGGATCCATTACCTTCTGGCATTATCTGAACTTGACCTCGCACAATACCCACGCACCAAATTGCGGCCTGCGCAGGACGCACGCGGATCCATGAAATAACATCTGACCACACGTTTTGCACCCATCCGCGCCAGCCTCGAAGAGCAAGCGGAGCGAGTGGCGATGTTCCTGCTGGGCATTTATCCGGATACTCGCGCGCCACCAAGAAATTCGCCTGCACAGAATCTTGCTTCATCTCCGTGGCAAACGTTCCGGAAATCAAAACGTTACGACAAACATTTGTTGTGCCTTTTGGCGGATAGAGCGCTGAAAGAGATGGTCGCTTTGAACAACAGCCTGCGTCGGTTAATCCATACCCTGTTGGACAAGAGGCTTCTTCTTTGAACCCACACTGCAATCCATACACTGCTTTTCCTGTTTTTTTATCAATCACCGCCGTGAGATCTGAGGCCATGCGTCCATTCGTATCTGGCGTTTCTTCTCCCACGATCTCTCCCAATTGCTCTGCGTCGATCAATCCATCACCCTTTGGTGCCTCACATTGTTCGCCCGCACCCTTTACTCCGTCTCCGCAAAAGGATGGCTTGCTATATCCTGCAGAAGATCCAGCGATAAGACAGCTTTTCGTGCATCCTTCTCCGCCATCGCAATCTTCTCCGGCTTCAGCCTTCCCGTTTCCACAGCAATTCGCGTCTCCTGCTTTTGCGCAGATTTGCGTTCCCTTGTTTAAACATGTGAGCGCATCGCATGTTGCTATAGGCCAAACAGCGCCCGTCTTTTCGCATGACTCTCCTGGTTCAACCGCTCCATTTCCACACAGAGCAACAACCGGTCCAGATCCTTCGTGCAAACAATCTGCCGAGCATCCATCTCCATTTGCCTTGTTTCCATCGTCACACGTTTTTCCATCTCCAGCCGGATCATTGTTTCCACAAGTAGAATTCCCGACAGATGCGCCCATTGCCTGACAGCCCACAGAACAACCAAATCGTTCTTGTAGGCCACACTTTCCCTTTGCTCCGCAATCTCCATCGACTAAGCATGTGTTATCAGGAGATGCGCTCTTACCTTCTATACATGATTTGCCTGGATCGCATTGCTCTCCATATTCCATGGTTCCGTTTCCACACGATCCACCATCGTCCACAGAACGAACAGCATTCCAAAGACAAGACGCGCTACATCCGCTTCCTGGGCCGTTTTTATTACCTCCTAAATCACATTCCTCTGCTCCGCGTGAGCCAGCTGGTAAGAGCGTGCAGGCATTTCCAAACGGTGTTTTTCCTGCTTGGCAATAATTCGCATTCGTTGTTTCGATGGTGCCGTTGCCACATGAAGCAACTCTTCCGGCAATACCATCTGAACCTTCGTTTACACACTGCCCGCTACAATTTTGCGGAAGGACAGATGTTCGATCAATCAATCCATCGCCAGAGCCATTTAAGAATTTTGCGACAGTTGTTTTTGTGGAAGACCATGCAAAGGAACGATCATTGATCAGGGGTTGGCCATCCTTATTACACACATCTGGGATGCTTTTGCCCTGCGCTAAAAAGGATTGGCGTGCAGCAACAACGTTTTCGAACTTTTCCACTGGGACTACGTCCACCTTTTCCACTCCGCAACGCGCATTCTCGCCCTGCTTCACGCGGAACGTCCACGCGTAGCCCTCTGGATCGTTCGTCTCTACGAGTGAGAGGCGCGCGGAAGAGAGCACACCCTGGGGTCCACCTTTGACAATAACTTTATAAAAACGTCCTGGCTCCAAAAGCGTTACTGGCAGTCCTTTATCTAGTTTCGTAGGCTCAAGCACGACGTACGTATCTTTTTCTGCAAGTTTTATCGAAGCTTCTTTAAGATCTAATCCTGTTGGCGGATCAAATGAACGACAATTTTCACTTGTACAACGCTTGAGGACGACGTTATTTTTTGTGATGGATGAAGGGAGCATTGCCACATTAAACCGAATCCAAATGGCCGCATTTAAACAAGCTTCATTACACGCAGGCCCAGAGGACTGAACGCGCGGAGGTACAAAGCGCACGGAAAGTAAGCCTGTACCGCGGATACGGGTTAGTGCAGACGCTAAATCTGCATTGATTCCAACAGGATTGTCATAGGTCTCTGCCAATGCCGTTGCCTCTTGTTTATCCAACACGTTGCCCGGAGGAGCCGGATTTGTATTATTTGTAATAAATGCACGGCCATCAACCGCACCACTGCGTTCTGTGTTCCAATTCCAATTCATGGTTGATCCATCTAATTGGATACAAATATTTCCCGCTGCGCGTGGAGAGGCTTGATAGGAAATTTTTTAGCCAAGATCTTTTGCGGTAAATGGGTTTGGCGCCACGCTGATTTTACCCACTTTGCATGCTTCGTTTTTTGGCGTGGTGGTAAATCGGAAACAATAACCATTCCCTTTTCCGCACTCATCTAATCGCTCCTTCATCGCGACCTGCGTCGATGACTTGATGCCCGTCGTTAACACGACTTGATAGGTGGTAGAAGCTGCCCATCCGGTTGCTGGTCGGAATAAAATATAATCCGTATCGTCGTCCGCGACATTGATTTCTGGATAGCCTGCACGACCATTTACCACGGCTCCACTTGAGCACGGATCGCCCTTTGTGGCCTCACAGGTTGTAACAAGGAATGTTTTGTTAGTAACCGTTTTTGGATCTAACTTGGTATTAAAGCGCGCGATGACATCTGCATTTACACACGCTGCCCCAACGCCGTCGCGTTTATCCCATGGCGTCGGCGATGGTGGCTGATTCTCGTTACAGGATTCCACGACCTCTGGATTAATTGGGATCAACCCTGTGGATGTTCGCCACGCATATTCTGCATTTAATGAAACCGTAGGGCAGGCTCCTCCCGCAGAACAGGCACCCGTCGAGCAACATGTTTCTCCTTTTGCGCAAATATTTGCATTTTCTTTGCAATTTTTTACCTCGTAAGCGATTCCGTTGGAAACTTGCTTATTTGCTGTTACACGAACTAAGCCTGTTATCGCTCCTTTTGGCACGCGCGTGGCGACTTCTCCATCTGCCCATTTTTTTGGATCTATGGAAGCATCCACCACGGTCTTATTAATGGCGGTAAAAGAAACTTGTCCAGCGCTTGATCCAAACCGTTCACCCGCAAGCACGATATCTGTTCCAACCGGTCCAGCGTCTGGAGCTATTGCGCATAGGCCCGGCTTTGGCGCATTGGCCGTCACGGTGATCGGCAGAGCATTGCTCACCACTCGATCCTGACGCATGACGGATACCTGATATGTTCCTGGCTTGACCGCGGTATTTTTTAATCCGCCGATCATTTTTGGAATTTTTACGACAATGCTTTCATTTTGCCAGAATTTCTTGCTACACGCTGCTGGAAAATCAACATCTGCTTGGCCTGTTTCTCCGCTGGCCGCATCTTTAAAAATAACGCTTCCGATTTGATCACCAAAATTTTGTCCGACCAGCGTGACATATTCACCCACAGCTCCTGATTCTGGATCTAATCGGCTGATGGTTGGAACGCCCACGATCACACGTTCATCAATACGATAGGCAACACTATTTGAATCTGTGCCAGCTACGGTTGCACGCACTGGGTATGTGCCTGGAGAAAATACTGGCGCATTTAATTTAATGCTTTTATCTTGCCAACCTGTAAATGAGGAAATGAGACGATCTTCAAACCAAACCTGCGCAGATGTATCGCCTAATCCACCTCCAACTAATTCGAGTGCATCCCCAACCTGACCATGCGCTGGACGCGCTCCGCACAATCCTGGACGCGTTTTATCGTTTACGATAAATCCATTTAATTTTGGTCCGCGTGTATCATCCGTCGCGTCTAAAAGGTTTGATCCACTATTTGTGAGTTGAATGGAACCTGTTTGTGCACCCTCTGGCAACTCCACGAGCACTTGGCTATCTGTCCACACAGGAATACCAGACACAGCGCAGATCTGCGGAGCGACGGCTATTTTATTTCCAGCAAATACAACTTTTCCGGCTTTATCTCCAAAATTGACTCCGGAGATCGTCACAAACGTTCCTGGACGACCATCGGCTGGTGAGAATCCTGTAATGATCGGCTGTTCGACACAGACATTGTTCAAACACACACCACTTGAGCAATCGCCGTTTGTTTTACACGCCCCACCAGAACACGCTCCGCATGAGCCTCCGCAATCCAACCCTGTTTCATCTCCATCTTTCTTGCCGTTAAAACAAAAGGCTGGACGGATCATCACGGACACGGATGCACTGGTACCAGAATTTGAATCCACATCATGCGCAACAGATTGAAGCGTATGGCTTCCGACAGCTACGCCGGCTGTGGGCCATGGAACGTCTGCGATAAAATCTAAGACTGTGCTTGTGGAAAATGGGCTATCTTGTCCTACGCCTTTATTATCAACGGATGTTTCGACAAGACTCACACCCGCATCATCTGTGACACGCGTTTGAATACGGATAATATCGTCCGCGGAAACACTTTGTCCTTCGACTGGCGAGAGAATTTGAGCGGATGGTGGACTGACGTCGACGAGATTTCCTGTTTTGAAACGACCTTCACACGATGGAGAGAACCCACCACATGACAAAGCCTGCCCTCCAGCGGAACGCAACCCTGTTCCTGCTTTTGCGATAAATTCCGTATCTCCTTCCAAACATTTTCTTGCTTCATTTGGAGCTGGACACGCAGATTGTGGAACAAACGTTACAAGAGATCCCGAAACCGTGACGGTTCCGGCCACGGGCTGATTGTCGCTCGCTCGAAAAACTTGAATCTGCGCAGCGGCCGTTGTCTGGCTAACATCACGTGTGAACAAAAAGCGCACTTCTACATTTCGAATTGTTAGAACGCCGGACGGGGTGATGGCTCGCAGTTGAAACACGCTGGAAGAACCGCCTCCGCCCAATCCCCCTCCTCCACCTCCGCCGTCTCCAGACCCTCCAACGCCACCAGATCCTGTTGCCTGCAACAAACGGCTGATCACGAAAGACACGATGGCCCAAGACGAAAGAATGATGATCAATCCGATAATGCCATTTTTAATCCAGGCTTTTGCTTTTGTGGTTTTATCCGCATCTCCGCCGGATGTCATGTACAGAAAACCGGCGTAAATGATGATGACAACGAAAATGATCGCGAGCAATCCAAGAGCCGCGTTAATAATGCGCGCGGCGATTGCGCGCGGATCTGCGGAAGACAATTTTGTCTGAGAAGCGACTGCCTGCAACCCTTCTGCAGCTCCTAACGTCTGTGCGTGTGCGCTCGGCACTTCAAACGCGTAAGCGCTCGGCAGCAGGCAGAGCGCAAATAAGGTCACAAAGACCAAACGTCGAAAGAGCTTCATGGGGAAGGGTAAGGACAAGCGGCCTGCGAGGATTTGTCATCGCAACAGTTGGGACCTCGGCACACACCGGACGCCGCAGGATTAAAACAATTTTGATAAATATTTTGAATATCTGATAAGAGCGTTGGATAATATTCTGGCGTGCGCACTTTTGGATCTTTTGGCGCTGGTAGATATTCTCGATGATCAATTAAGACCCGACCAGACACAATCGGTTCTGTTCCTGAAGCGACAGATCCATTCTGTCCAAGCATGAGTTGCAAAGGAGCCCACCAAAACGTATCTGCCATTTCTGGGGCTTCATTGGTTTTGATGCCCGTACTTTCTGTTGTCACGGTTGATGCTTGCAAGACGCTGTCAAAATCCGCCTGCGGAGACTGCTTTACGGAAATATTACTTGAGGATTGCTTATCTCCGGCGATAGGTTTTGTTGAGCGTACGATCGGTGGATTCAGGTTCGGCTGATCACTTGTTCCAAATGCCCAAGTATATCCATCTGTAGACGGCCCTTCGGCTTTTCCGTTTCCATTTCCATCCATAGAGTTTCCCGCAATATCCGTGATGCCATCATATCCATTCATGGTCAGCTCTGCTGCGGGCGGTTGAGAAGAAAGCGTTGCAGCCTTTGCTCGGACATTGATGGAGGCGCTGTACGGCAAACAAAAGACTTTTTTTCCGCACGAGTTCACTCCGCACGGTACATCAGATGTAAATTCAACGGTTGTATATCGATTCGCGATTTTAAAATCTCCGGAAACGAGCCCAGGC
>CAYUCD010000025.1:0-9446 GCA_964443265.1 uncultured Gammaproteobacteria bacterium
ACGTTGGCGATTGTCCAGGAGTCTGCAGCGGATGGTGGTTTGGCGGCACATCTTGGGCTTTGGCAACCGGATATGAATCCTGTTGCAGGGATGATGACAAAGATAGGCGATTCACAGGCGCTCGCGACGTTTATTGTCGCTGTCACAATGATGATGATGGCGATGGATGCGGCTATGGAGGCGGTGCAGGGGATTGGGTCTTCGTCTTTGACTGGTTTTGCGAATAAAGTAAAAGGATACACGATGAGCGCAGCTAATTGGGCGCTTCAAGCACCTGTACGTCAACCTGCTCGATTTGTTGATCGTCGTTTGGATATTACCGGGAAAACAGCAGGGGCTTTACGCGCCCTTCCTTTGGTAGATACGTTAACCATGGGTAAGCTTCAGGGACTTCAAACCATGCGTCGAGATGAGCGCGCGAAAGAAGTTGCAGCAAAGCAAGCGCTTTATAAAAAACTTTCACCTCGAGAACAGGCGGTTGAACGCGTTAAGACAAAGGGAGCTCCTATTATTCGAACACCTGGAGATATTGAGGCTGCTGCTGGGATGTATCAGGATTATGCTTCTGATAAGAATCGTCGAGAGGAGATTGGGCGTTTAACGGGTATTTATAAGAAGCAAAATGGTGGTGACGCAGAGGCGGCGAAGGCAAAAGCTACAGCAGAGGTTACTAAAAAAAGCGCTGCGTTTCTTTCTACGTCTGAAGATCTTTGGAAGAAGCGTGGGAAGCAAGATAAGGTGGATGAAATTGAAGATGCACGTAAGAAAAATCCATTGCTCGCTCGAGATGATGCCCAGTTTAAGGAGCTTATCGGAGGACTTAAGAATGATGAAGAGGGACTCGCGAAACTTCCGGAAGAAGTTTTGTATGATGGAAAAGTTATTGAAGAACTCATGAGACAGTCCGGAATTATTACAAAGAACAAGGCTGGAGGAGATCAGATTAATGAGGCTGCAAAGGCAAGTTTCTTGGGTAAAAATGAGAAGAATAAAAAGCTTGTTAATGCTGTCCAGGGCGCTTCCTCTTATGCTAAACAGGAAATTAATGCAACAAAACCAGGCGAGAAGGCAGCCGTTAAGTTGAGCGACATGGTAATGAGTGCAAAAAAGAAAGGATATGCTGAAGTGCGTGATAAGAAGACGGGTGAATTACGTCGAGGCCAGCAAGAGACGGACTTGCGTAAGAGCTTAGCTTCATCTTCGTTTAATCCTAAGGATTTTCAGGATGCAATTCATGATGTGGGGATGTCTTATGCGGAGACGGCTGATTTGGCTGCGGATAAAACGCATGATTACCGGGGCGCTCAATCTGTGGCATCAACAATTGAAGGTGAGCTTGCGGGCTTGCGTGCTACGGACGCGACTCCAGTGAAGCAAAGTCGAGGTCAACTCGATACTGATTTGAAAATTTTTCAGACGGTTTGTTCGCAGCTTGAATCCATGGATCTTGATGAACAGTCCCATGTTTTATCTGGTGTAGGCGGTACGAGTGCTGAAAATACTGCGAAATTTTTTAAAGCTAATCTTGGTAATTTGAGTGAAGCTAAAATAAAGGCTTTGGGACAAATCACGGCAGCTGGACGCAAGGTTGCGAATTACCTTACAGCAGAACGCGCAAAACCAGGATATAACCCTGCTGACCACGCAGCGATGGAGAAGGCGGAGGCGGTTTATCTAGAGTTGCAAAAGACGTTGAAGAAAGATGGCGAGAAGAAAGCGGCTGTTCCGGGGGTCTCTCCAGAGGAGGTTATTCAGGTGCCTGTACCAGAGCGAATCGCAAGAGAACTTTGGCCGACCTAGCGTATGATGAACAGCGATACATGGATTCAACATTATGAAAACGCGCCGAGTGCGGTGCGTTTTTATTTATTGGACCCTCTTTCCAAAGAGGGAGAAATAGCAGCGCGAAAACAATTGGCGTATGAACATGATGTGTGGGATCGCGTGATGGATGTGGTGTGGGAAACTGTGTTTGAACAATTATCTTTACAAGATTTTCGTGAAAAGATTCGCCGTTTAGCCGGTGATCGCAAACCAGAAGATGTTGAGCGTGCGGTGTTGCTCGCGGTTGTGTTGCCATTAGCTGATCTTGTGACTTGGGACGTGGAAGGGCGCTTACAAGAGCTCGGCATGTCTGTTCCGGATATTCAGAGCGTTCCGCGCGTGTCATTGCGCCCAGTTTCCTATGGCGCAGCGGTTCGACGCATGGCCTCCATGGCAAAGCTCAGCGTCTTGCAAGAAGAAATGTTTCGGCGTTTGCGCGAGGCGTTTGTGTCTTTTGCAAAAGGTGTGCGCACCATCGAACAATTTAAAGAATTACTTCTTCGTAACCAGGCGGATGGCGGTGTGGGATTATCGCGCGAGCAAGTAGATCGGTATGTGCAGGTGATGATGGAATTCATGAGTACGACGCAGGTTTTATCAGAAAAAGATTACGCAGATTGGCTCACGCGCTTTCAACAAGAGAATGAAACCGCAGAGGCAAGCCGTGGTCCATCGCCAACAAGTCCTCCGACAGAAGAATCAGAACTGGCTGCGCTTGCAGCACGGACACCGGCTGTTTCTTCGGGTCCATTGGATGCAGCGATTGATGATACGGTTGCAAAAGTTGCGTTGCCGAATTTAGATGAGTTTTTAGTTAAGCGTTTACGCAGTGTTATTTCTACGCGTTTGCGTGATGTGCGGAATCCGTCAGAACTCGTGAGCATGCTCACGCGCGACGCGCACGTGGGAGGTCTTGGGCTCACGCCAGAAGAGGCCAACCGCGTGGCTGGAATTGTTGAACAGGCGTATCAGTTGTATCGCGAGCCATTAGAAGCGCACGAAAAAGGACAGATTGAAGAAGCGATCACGATTCAAAAAACAAAAATTGCTGAACGAAAGCAACGCGAGAGTGAAGAGCATGCAGCGTGGTTTCAAGAGAAGATGCAAGGACGCCCTGAGGCTTTATTACGTCAACAGATGATGGGAGGAGGGGAGCCTATGGTTCCAGCGCCAGGTGGGGCGCAAAAGGGCGTGCAGGCCCAGGTTTCGGCTTCTTCGGCGGCTCTTGGTGTTGGCGCAGGACGACCAAGCTTGGATAATGTGCGAGCACCAACGCGATTGTTTGGTCTTGCAGAGGAGCTTGCAGGATTTACTGTTCAAGAATTCCGTCGATCTGCGAAAGATCCAGAGCAGGCAGCAAAAAAAGTGAAACAAAAATTGGATGCGTTGCAACAGCAGTCATTCGAACAATGGACTCAAGGTGTAGAGGCGTGGCGTCAATCACCGTTGCAACAACAATATCTCAAGTTAGTCGCGGATAGTTTTTCTTCTGGTATTCCGGTTGCAGAGTTGGCGGATGATCGACACAAAGAAGATCCAAATGTGCCTACGAGTGCAGAAGTTGGTGCGATTGTTGGGCTGAACAGCCAGATTCAATACTGATATGCCAGAGAAGTTTATTGTCCCGCAATTCATTGATAACGAAGATAAGATCTTGGGTCCGATTACGGTGCGCCAGTTTTTGATTTTGTTGGGAGCCACGCTCATTATTTTTATTGAATACGCGATTTTCACGTTCCTGTATTTTATCATTGCTGCGGTTTTAACAGGTGGGCTGGGCGCTGTATTCGCGTTTGTTAGGATCAATGGACAGCCGTTTCATATTTTCTTTGCTAATTTTTTACAGACGCTTATGCGCCCACCGTTGCGCGTGTGGCATAAGGAACTGCCTGATTCTGAACTTCGTTTATTTATTATTTTGCCTTCGGTTCCGATTTTACCCACAGAAGTGAAAAAAGATCGCCCAGTTTCTACCCGCTTGCGCGATTTAGCTCTCACGGTAAATACGGGCGGGGTGTATAATGCGGACGATAACTCTTCTTAAAAGGTATGCAAAGCAAACAACTCTCAGGACCAAAACCCGGCGTGCCTTCGCAGAAGTTTTTGGATATTGCGGAAATCAAAGAGGACACGCTTATCATGAAAGATGGAACCTTGCGCGGAGTGCTCTTGGTTTCCAGCGTGAATTTTGCGCTCAAATCCACGGATGAACAGCAAGCGATTATTCAGGCGTACATGCAATTCTTGAATGGATTGGATTTTCCAATCCAAATTGTGATTCAGTCGCGCAAGATGAATATCGACAATTATTTGCATCAGCTTTCGGCGAGTGAGGCGTCGTTGCCAAACGAATTGCTCAAGAAGCAGATTCGCGATTATCAGGATTTTATCAAGCAACTCGTTCAGCTCGGAGAAATCATGCAAAAACGGTTTTTCGTGGTAGTGCCGTTTAATCCAGGAACAGACCAACGCAAAAACTTTTTCCAGCGGTTAAGTGAGATTTTGTCGCCATCATCTACGGTGCGTCTTTCGGGTGATAAGTTTCAAAAACGAAAATTCGATTTGGATTTGCGCGTCAACCAAGTCATTGGAGGCCTTTCTTCCATGTCATTGAATGCAGCGCGTTTGGACACGCAAAGTCTGATTGAACTTTATTATAATGTCTACAACCCTGAGTTGCTGGAAACGCAGCGCTTAGTGGATGTGGGCGAACTCCAACTTGAAGGATAAACGCTATGGCTTTTGAAACTGAACAAAAAAAAGAATTTGACGCCTCGGCCTTGGTCCGAGACGGCGTTAAGTTGGAAAAAGGATTGAGCAAAGAAGAACTTCGCCAGCGCCAAGCGGTTGAACGAACGGCGTTGGAAGAAGAGCGTATCTATCGCAAAGGCGTTGCGTCGATTAAGGATTTGATTGCACCGGCGTCCATGAAAGTAGAGCCGTCCTTTGTGCGTTTAGGCGACGTGTATTGTCGCACCCTGTTTGTCGTAACCTATCCGCGCTATGTGTCTGTGGGATGGGCCTCGCCGGTTATCAATTTGAATTCGCAATTGGACGTGGCCATGTTTTTCTATCCGATTAAAGCGGATGTGATTTTGAAACAATTGAAGAAAAAAGTGGGTATTGTTGAGGCGCAGATTTCCAGTGATGCAGAAAGCGGAAAGCCGCGCGATCCGATTAGCGAAACCGCGTTGCGGGACATTGAAGGTTTGCGTGATGATCTGACGCAGGGGATTGAGCACTTTTTTCAATTTGCTTTTTATTGCACGTTTTATTCGACGAGCAAAGATGAACTCGAGCGCGTGACTACGAACGTGGAAAGTACGTTTGCGTCCATGTTGATTTATACGCGACGTGCCTATTTTCAATCAGAACAAGGATTCAACTCAACGCTTCCGATTGGCAATGATGAATTGCAGATCACGTTTAACATGAGCACGTCGCCGATTGCGTCGTCGTTTCCGTTTACCTCGGCTGAGCTCACGAGCGACAACGGCATTTTGTATGGCGTGAATCGTCACAACAATTCGTTGATTTTGTTTGATCGTTTTTCGTTGCAAAATGCGAATGCGGTTATTTTTGCTACCTCTGGTGCTGGTAAAAGCTATGCTGTGAAGCTTGAGATTTTGCGTTCCATGATGTTGGGCGTGGATGTGATCGCGATTGATCCGGAAATGGAATATAAGCATTTGTCTGATGCGGTTGGCGGAACGTATGTGAGTATTTCGCTTTCTTCTCGTTCCAAAATCAATCCGTTTGATCTCCCGCGTCCAATGGGCGAGTCCTATGACACGGAAGATCTTATCCGAAGCGCGGTTATCACCTTGAAAGGTTTGTTGCGTTTGATGTTGGGCAATGTAACGACCGCAGAAGATTCGGTTTTGGATCGCGCGTTGCTCGAAACGTTTGCAAAAAAAGACATTGTGCCGGGCGTTGATATTACGACGATCGATCCTCCGGTTTTGCAGGATTTTCAGGATGTGTTGGAGGGTATGGAAGGAACAGCAGAACTCGTGGTCAAACTCAAGAAATATACAGAAGGAACGTTTGCTGGCTTGTTGAACGCCAAGACGTCTGTGCAGATGAATAATCAATTCGTGATTTTCTCTGTGCGCGATTTGGAAGATGAGTTGCGTCCAATGGCTATTTATACGATCGTCAATTATATCTGGAATGTGGTTCGTTCAGAACGTAAGAAGCGCATCTTGGTGATTGATGAGGCATGGTGGTTGATGCAATCCGAAGATTCTGCGAAATTTATTCATGCGCTCGTCAAACGCTGTCGTAAATATTATCTTGGTATTACGACGATCACGCAGGATGTGAATGACTTTTTAACATCGCCATACGGACAAGCGATTGTGACGAATAGCTCCATGCAGCTGTTGTTAAAACAATCGCCTGCATCGATTGATCTTGTTGCTCGTACGTTTTTGCTCACGCAATCAGAAAAATATTTGTTGCTTGAATCTGGTGTGGGAGAGGGGATTTTCTTTGCTGGTAGCAAGCACGCGGCTATTCAAGTCGTGGCGTCTTATACAGAAGATCAGATCGTGACCACAAATCCAGAACAGCTCTTAAAAATTGAAGCAGAAAAGAAAGCGTTTGCTGAATCTCAAGAAGAAAAAACCTAATGTATGAACAAACGCACAACTCTTTTACTTCTCTTGGCTGTTGCCGTTCTTTTGATTGCGGGTGTGTTGTATTGGATGTTTGGCGGAAAGACCGGGCCGGTTCAGCAACCCCCAGCACCTCAGCCGACCGGAGGAGTTCCTGCAGAAACGAGTGTTCCCTTTACCACTTCCACGAATAGGGGAATGACAGATGCGGAAAAAGAACGACAAGCGCAAGAGGCGATTAAGCGACAAGCCATGATTCTTGGAAGTCGTTTGGGAACGTATGGAAATGCGGATGCTTTTGTTGCGATCAAAACCGTGTATGTGGATGCGACGTCAGATGTGCAGGCGTATTTAGAAAGTATTCGCGTTCGTTTGGATCGAGAGCATCCGATTAAAAGTGGCGCATGGGGTCAAACCACCAAGGCGCTTTCTGCGCGTATCGATTCTGGCTTTCCTGTTCTAACTTCACGAGCCGTGGATGTGATTGTTCAAACGCAGAAAGTTGTTGAGAGCGCAGGAGTGGCGGATGTGGTGACCTATGAAGAGGCGAAGCTTTCGTTTGTTAAACAAGGATCGCTGTGGGTTCTTTCACGCGTTTCCTGGCAAGCCTATCAACCTTAGAGTATGAGAAAGAAATGGCCCTTTAATGGGTCATTTTTTGTTTCTCTTGTCGGTTTTTTGCGTACCACGTAGATTGCGATTATGGCCTGGTTTGATGTTTTTTTAGATCTTCTTTATCCGCCTACGTGCTTATCCTGCGAAGCGGACGGCTTATGGTTGTGCGAAGAATGTCAGAAAAAGGTTTTTTTGAATCATCGGGGGTTTTGTCCGCGCTGTGGGGATATTTTAAATCAGCATCATACCTGTACTGGAACGCTTCCTTTTGCATCTTTACTTGCGGTTGGATCGTATGCAGATCCAGTTTGGCGCAGATTGATCACGACGTATAAATATCGGTCAGCTCGTTGTTTGGAACCTGCTCTCCGATCTGTTTTGCGTTTGTACCGCGATACATTTTTGGATGCGTGGCCTTGGGCTGGCGAACAGGAGATTTTGATCGTTCCTATTCCGACTGATGCCCGGCACGTTCAGGAGCGGGGAGTGGATCATACAATTTTGCAAGCGGATTTGATTCAGGAGCTTTTGGTTCCTTGGGGCGAACGGCAAAACGTTTTGCGACGCACGAGAAAGGGTTTGGCTAATGCGTCGCTTGAAGCGGATGAGCATCGCGCTGCAAATATGCGAGGGATGTTTGAAACGACAGTACCTCTCTCGAGCTCTGTGATCCTTGTAGACGATGTTTTGACCTCTGGTGCGACTCTTCGAGAGGCAGGGGAGGCATTGATGCGCGCAGGGGCAAAAAAGGTGTATGGGATGGTGATGGCAAAAGGAAGATAAGAAACAAAAATCCCCCTGGCGGAGCCGGGGGGATTTTTTTGACCGTTATTTCTTCTTTTTCGTTACTAATGCCCAGAGACAGGCGAGGAGCCAACCCATGACGTATCCGACCGCAAAGGTGAACACGACTAAGGTGATGGCGACCATCCAGTTAAATTTGGTGACGGTATACGTGAGATTGATGGAGTGAAGGGAAAGGACCCAATCCATGAATGGTTTGGCGATTTTGAACGCCACCATCGCTTGCCATACTGCATGAAAAAGTGCCAGGGCAATAGCTGTTGTTAATGCAACAATGTTTTTATGATGAATCATTGGTGTCACCTCCTTCTATTCGATTGTCAACGCATTCTATTATAGCACGAAACGCCTTTTTAGGGCGCTCGCTCCATGAAATCCATTTGTTCTTTTGGTATCCCTTTGCTGATGCCATATTCAATGATTTCGGCAAGCGCTTCTGGGTCATCTTTTACGAATTGAAACATTTTTCCTCCTTCACCATCATCTGCGCCAAACGCCACGATGATTTCGTCCGGGTCTTCGATCTCATAGCCATCCATATACCAGGGAGTCTCTGAGCCTTGAAAGTGGCGAACCATGTCTTTTTGTAATTCTTTGATTTGGTCTTCGTCCACCGTGATTTGGTCGATGCTCAGCCATTCGTCGCCCTCTAGCTTTTCGAGCGTGATCGCTCCAAAGCGATCAAGAAGACTTGGATCTTTGAAGGCGCCGCGTACCACGCGTATGGCGTATGTTTTTGGCATAGAGGGGGTATGTATAAAGCGTAGCAGGCGTGTCCAGCTCACTTGATACGCCTTTTTAGGCAGATTAGATTTTTGCTAGGATCGCCACGTAGTTTTTTCCGTATTTTTTGGCGCATTTAGGGCACGTCGTATACCACATGTAGAGCTTGTCTGACGGCAGGCCTTTTTGATCAAGCGTTTCTTTCATGTTTTTCATCCAGGTACCTGTGTCTTTGAATTCACCTTCATAGACTTTGCAAAAGAATTTTCCGCTTATGGTGCTATTTTCTGCATTTGGAATTTCTTTATCCACGGCCACGAAAATGTCTGTGTTCCATTTCGATGTGTGTTCCGACAGGATGAGCCCTTCAGGGATATTTGCTCCGGCTTGTTGGATTTTTGTTACGCAACGCGTCATGACGGATCCAAAGTTTATTGGGATATAAAACAGTGTGAACACCTTGTCTTTAATGAATTTTTTATTGTTCCATTCAAGAGTTTTCTCGTTCCATTGCGTTGGATCGAATGGTGGGCAACAAATTTTTTCACTATTCATATAATGAAAGTAAAACATTGTTTTTAAGGAAAAGCAAAACCCCTGTGATTACAGGGGTTTGTGTATGGCGGAGAGGGTGGGATTCGAACCCACGGTACCGGTAAAGGTACACCGGATTTCAAGTCCGGCTCATTCGACCACTCTGACACCTCTCCAAATAGCCTTTTTCTTTAAGGCGCCCTCATCCTAGCAACCAAAAACAGGATAAGCAAGGCAAAAGCCTCGACAAAACGCGTTCGGTCGGGTACGCTCTGCCTCGCGTGGAGAGGTGTCCGAGAGGCTGAAGGAAGCGGTTTGCTAAACCGT
>CAYUCD010000026.1:0-611 GCA_964443265.1 uncultured Gammaproteobacteria bacterium
TAGCGGATTTCTTCGAGTTTCCGTAAATTGCTTTTTGCTTGATCGAGCTTGGTGCGCAAAGAACCGGTTAAATCCATTTGCAAAAGAAAGTCGATAAGTTCGCGCACGTCTTCGAAGATTTGTGCCACTTGTTTGCCCTTGCCTTCGCTTGCAAGAAGAACGGCACGACGCACGAGTTCACCGGTTAAATCTGATACCGCGCCAATAAATAAATCCGGATCTTCGGCCACTTCTTTGACGCGACCGATAACACCTTTCTCCACGTATTGTTTGAGTAAATCTGCTTCGCTGAATTCTTCTTGTGCTGCGCGCCAGGATCCTTCTTGGGCAATGCGGGATTCTTGTTTCACGAGCTTCCACGCGTCTTTGAGTTTTTCTTTGACGATCTTGTGTTCTGCATCTGCTTGCGTGGTGTTGTCGCGATGAATCGCAAAAATCATGCGCTTGCTTCCAGAAAGAATTTCGGAGGAAAGGGCTTGAAGGGCTCGGCGCGCGCGGTCGACTTCTTTGGTGCGCGTGATGGTGGTTTTGGCAAAGGCAGAAGCTAGGACAGACATAAAAATCCGTTAATGTTTTAGATCGTGATACAACCGCTCAACGCGTTCAACCCC
>CAYUCD010000026.1:621-8103 GCA_964443265.1 uncultured Gammaproteobacteria bacterium
ACCACAGAGGACCATGAATAGCGCTCTTTGACAAACGCTCGTCCCCGCTCCCCGCGCACACGCACGAGAATCTTGTCGCGCAAAATCCATTCAAGAATTTGGCGGAGTACGCGCACATTGTCGACCGGAAATGTGATCCCGCTATGATCCAAAAGTTCGAGGTTTTCTTTTATATCGGTTTGCACTACGGTTTTGCCATTTGCCATGGCTTCGAGAGTCGCCGTGGACAATCCTTCTGAACGCGAAGGCTGAATAAAGGCGTAGCAATGGGCCATGAGTTGGGCCAGAGGTCTGCCGGTTTGATAGCCGATCAATTTGACGCGCGGATCTGCTTGCGCCATTTTTTGTAATTTTTTGATGTAGTCGCTGGCAAACTCTGCATCGCCCGCGATGACAAGTGGCATGTTGGATTTTACTTTGCTATACGCCTCAAGCAACACATCATACGCTTTGTTTGGGACCAATCGGCCAACACCAAGCAGATATTTGTTTGGCTCAATATCAAACGTTTTAAGATCTTCCACGCCTTGCATCCCAGGAATTTCTGCGCCATTTGGAATGTAGATAGGCTCCCGGCCATACACGCGACGGCAAAAGACCTGCAACACGTGCGAGACAATAATGGTTTTGTGCGGGAAGTAGAGGGCAGCCCATTCGGCAAACCAAAGATATGCCTTGGCAAACCAAGACCATTTTGGATCCATGCGGTCACGGGAATGAAAGGTGACCACGACTTTGGAACGCCATTTGAACAAGCGCGGGATAAAACTCAACACGCCAGGACCAATGCCGTGATAATGGATGATGTCGGCTTTTTGAAACAGGACGTGAAAGGTGGCAAACAGAGCGTGCGTGAAGGTGTCGAGGTTTTTGGTGTGCCAGGTGGGCAGACGAATAATATGCACGCCGTTCCAGGTTTTGAGTTTTTTGTCCGCAGAGTGGGCGCGCGTATACACAAAGACCGTGTGGCCATGACCGGCCAAGCGCGTTGCCAATTCTTCGATATGGCGTTCAATACCACCGGCACCGATTAAAGTGCTGGCAGGAAAAGCTTTTGTGCCAATGAAATAAATTCGCATGCGATCACGCGATCAAACGAACAGAGGTATTTTAGCACAAAAGGGGGGAAAGCGGGATGAATAACCCATCAAAGGAAATCAGCTTCCGTACTTCTTATTGATTTTTTCTATTCTATCAGCTTCATGCTCTCTTAGAGCCCTGATGAGGCGCTGCAAATCTCGCACAGGCTCCTCCTCGTAATTTATGTAACAGTTTCCTGCTAGCGCGACCCTGTTATAAATCAAATCGATCGCATCTTTTACAATGTCCATCAAGGAAGCTACCTCCTGATCGTTAATCGGCACATCTTCCTTTTTCGTATCATCATGCGCCAGATACTGGTCTCTATATGCCTTAAGCTTCTTAATCATCCCATTAGCTCCACTTAATCTATTTTCAATTTTTAATAGATCATCTTCACTGAGTGCCTTAAAATTTTTAGATACCTCAGACAGATTCTCACGTCCCTCGTAATACTTCACGAATTCGTCCACCGAGAAGCTACCGATCTTTCTCTTTGCATGGGCGATTATATTTTTGACTGAAACTGTTCTCCTGTCCTCGTCAAAACACTTTGCGAGCCCAATTAAAAAATAGCACCGTAGAGCCTCCCCCGAGGGGAAAACAAAATATTTATATTGATTAAATATACTAATATTAAGTTCCGCCATTTCTTGACCGACAATATCGGTGGCTCGGACTTTTTTAAATTCTTCAAAAATTTTAAATGCTGCTAAAATTTGCAGATACCGTGCCCTTAGTCGTTCAGCGAAATCAAGGAGTTGTTTAAAACGGACTTGATCTTCATCCGTTTCGAGGAGTTCGGACATAAATGAACTACTTTTTATTTTTCTCGCCAGAGGCAGATTCCCATAATTTTCTCAGACTCAAAATGGACACCGACCAAACCGTAAAAATAGCCAGGAGCCTGAGCAAATAAGCAAAAATATTATTTTTAACATACAGAGACGTATTTTTATAATCTATGTAATTGCCTTTTGTACAAACTGGCGACGAGTCCCGCACAACTGGCTGCCGGACGGTTATTAATTGCAGGCTCCCTACCAAATCCTCCACTCCATTGTAACTAAATACACTACAATAATTTTCTCCGACTTGGGAATAAAGATAAATCGATGAGGTTACATTATTAAATATATTAAAAGTATAGCTTAGAGCTCCAGCCTCTTTATCCAATTTCTGATCAAATGCCTTTCCCTCCATGTACACCTCATTCTTATTTGACAGGCATAATTCATACCAACTCAATCCAAACGGAACCTGAAATAATTTTATTAAAAAATACTTTATAGATCCTTCTTTGGGTTTAGAGACCAAGCGAAAAGTATTCTCACATTTTTCAAGATCTGGAGGCACTAGTGGCAGCCTACTCCACGGAAAACCGTACAAAAAATAGGTCAAGATCAAGGGAGCGAGACAGAAAAAAAATATAAAACGACAACCCGTGTTTTTACTCAAAAATCGTATAAACCGCGACACGCATCTTTTTTTCTTCGGAAAGCTCTCATCCATAAATTTCTCTGCCTAAAACATTAAGGCTTAAGCTATCTTTTTCAGATTGTTCAATACCTCCTCAATGTTCTTATTATGTACCAAGAAAAAGTGCAACTTTCCTTTTCCTAATTCTGCCCACTTATTGCCAATTTCAACTTTGTACTCCGTATCTTCGTTGCTGACACGATCCTCCCCTTTCCACTCAAGCACCACGATATTGCCTTTTGTGGTTTGAGCGACGAAATCAGGGTAGAACTTGTTTTTCTTCCAGCCGAGAATGTAGAACGGATCTGTCTTTTCTCTGTTTCGCACCCAAAAATTTATATTTGGGAGAGTGTCCAAATCTATACGTTCGATAAATTGTAGTTCTTCCTTATTGAGTTTATCGATTTTTGCGTAATAATTCTTATTGAATTCTTGGGGCATTTCTTGATCCAAGACGATCGTTTCAGCGAAATTGTCGAATGGCTCAACCGAGATCTTTTTAGAAGCGAGGGCCTTATCGAATTGTTTTTTTGCGTACGCTTCTAAGATCCCACTAATTACCTCGTCGAGTTCGTCCAACAAAACGTGGCGATTGACGGATAGCTCAGCCAACGATTTCTTTTTCAATTGAAAGTCTATCGCTTTGCTAATAAATTTCACCTTGTCCGCCTGTCCGAGTAGCGTATAACGCATTTTCTTGTCCAGCCATCGCACTAACTCTTCTTTAGAAAAATTTTTGTCTTTATAAGTTAGTTTTAAGAATTGCTGTTTCCCTTTGATCCATTTGTCAGCCTGGATATCAATAATCGCTCTTCCGTCATTATCGTAGTGAATCTCGAAATCAAATTCTGGATTTTGTTTTGCCAATTCAAAATCTTCACCGATGAGCTCTTCGAAGGATAGCTTCTCCCCGTTAAGGCTCATCATGGGAACGGCAAAATCCTTATTCACAACTCGCTTAACCTCCATCTCATATTTCTGATCTTTTTGCGCACTATTCAACAAGTCGTGCCTGCTGTAGCCGTTGCTTTCGAGGCTTGAGATTATCTGACCAGCCGCTTCATTGAAGTTTCTGGCTGAAGCAAAAATGTAGCAACGGTTTAAATCTTCATTAACCTTCTTTTTGCCGTACGGCATACGGATGATGCGACCGATTATCTGCTCTACGGCGATTTTAGCTCCGACATTGGCGACCGATACCAAAACATAGGCGAATGAGCAATCCCAGCCCTCCGCCAAGGCATTTACGGTAATAATATATCGGATTTTGCATTTCTTACTAAACAGATCCACGCCTTCGAGATCGTTCCTATCAGAAGTCTTGATCGCAATTTCATCTTCTGAAATTTTGGCGCTAAGCAAATAAGCCTTTAGCTGTTCGACTGTAATATTGTTGCTAACCTTACTTTGAGGCTGCGCCTGCAAGAGCACGATAGGACGAATGTATTCGTTTTTTAATTTCTTTGTTTCTTTTTCCAGTTCATCTCGTTTTTCAATTCCATGGGCAACGGCATTTTGCCATTGCGTTGAGCTCTCTAATACAATTGGAATTTTAACCATCTGCTCTTCCTTGAGTTGCGCGGCTGAAATATCAACCAAGATATTACTGCCACCGCGTGGCGTAGCTGTATATTCGACAATGAAACATGGATTCAGGTCCTTGATAAATTCAATCGAGAGTTGAGTTTGCGTCTTGTGTCCCTCGTCTATCACGATCAAAGGATTATCCATCTTGACGACGTTCGCCAAAGAATTGATAACGGTTCCGTTTTCGTCTTTTTCTAAAATGTCGTTATCGTCCAAATTTTCAAAGTGGCTTAAGAGCGCGCCATTCTCCTGATAGACTTTATATTTATTCTGCAAAGTTTTTTCTTTTCTAAATGCCTCCAGGCTGGAAATGATAATGCAGAGATTGTCTCCAACATCTTCCTTGCGGATCCGTAAAGCCTCTTCGTTAGAAAAAATCCGAATACCATTTTGAAACGCATCATCCAGGGCTTTTCGGTGAGGATCGTTCCTGTCCTTGAATTTGGTCAGCGTTTGAGTTTTGATAGCTTCCGACGGCACAAACCACATAACGATGCCTCTATCCAATTTGTTTGATAGCCCGCTCTTCATGATCTCATAGAGCGCGTGACAACCAACCAGGGTTTTACCACCGCCCGTAGGAATTTTAATGCAAACGAAAGGGACCTCGCCAAACCAGTCCGAACTATACGGTTTGTCGGTAATTCCCATGAAAGCGTATTTAAGGCTGACTGTTTTCAGCTCCTTCAAATACATTTTCAACGTATCAATCGCTTTTTGCTGATATTTTTTGAGTTCCATATTAGTAGACTTTGACTTCGTAAGGGATCTGCTTGAATTGAATGTTGTACTGCGCAAGCGTTGCGTCATCGAGGGTACATCTGTCGGCGTAGATGACTTTTTTAGCGCTCGTCTTACGAAGCTTGCTCAAAAATGACTTACCCAAAATGTTTTTATCTTTTTCTTTATAAATCAGATAAAACTCAGTTTCGCCATATTCGCCGATGAAACTCTTCTCTATTTTCTTTCGATCAATATTTGTTTGTGTCTCGGTAAAATAAATATATGTGGCGAATTGATCAAACTCGCACGCCTCCTCTATCTGACCGTTCTCATTAAACAATGGCTTATCCAGCTCGCAATACTCGAAGCCGTCTTTGTAGTCGTATTTGGCGATGGCACGTCTTACTCTTTCGGCGGTAATATTTTTAGCCACCCCGTCTTCCATTTCAATGAGAATAAATTTTCTACTGCCCTCATCTGTTTTATTTAGTTCCAAGATAGCGTGACCGGTTGTCCCCGAGCCAGCAAATGAGTCAAGGACGATCGAATCTTTGTCGGAACCGAGCTGGATCAGTGTTTTAATAAGTGAGGAGGGTTTCGGGTTTGGAAATAGCTCATTTTCTTCTTTTTTCAAATCAAAAATTTCTCGAAGCTCTATCTTTCCATCATAGGTAGTGCCCTTATTAGACAAAACAGAATAAGGCGTAATTTCTCGCACCTCATCCACAAAAATTTTTATCGCAGGTACAGCATCCAGATTTTTACCCCAATATATTCTACTGACTTTTTCGCCAGATGTGTTAGTTAAAATGTCCCCATCAAGGACAGAGAACTCTTCTTTTGAAATTTCAAACTGTCTCGTAAATTTTTTCCCAGCAGGCGATACAACCGTGTAAAAATTGGGGCTGTTCGGATTAGATGCGTCTTCTCTGCGAGAGATGCTTCCCGCCTTGAATGATCCACGCGGATCATTGTCTGGATTGCCATATTCATTCTGAAAGGAGGGAATCTCTTTAATTTTATTTAGCTTTTGGACATCCTTAAAAGCCACTAAAATATATTCATGATCTTTTCGAAATGTTGTGGTATTTTTCATTTTTCCATACCGACCGTCACCACTTTTTCTCCAAATCATAACATCTACATTTTTTTCACCAAAAACCAAATCCATCAGAAGCCTCAAATTATGAAATTCATTATCGTCTATACTAACAAAGATAACTCCGTCCTCGCGCATCAGCTCCCTTAGTAATTTCAAGCGTGGATACATCATTGAAAGCCACTTATCATGTCTACATAAATCTTCGGATACGCCACCAACCACGCTACCTAACCATTTTTTTATCTTTGGTGAATTGACCTTGTCGTTATAAATCCAACTTTCATTTCCAGTATTATATGGTGGATCAATGTAGATGCATTTTATCTTTCCAACGTAATATGGCATGAGAGCTTTTAGAGCCTCGAGATTATCGCCGTGGACAATCAGGTTTTGGGAATTCTCTCCAACAGAAGCTGCTTTTACTTTTTTAAGTAAACGAAACGGCACCTCTTTGTCGTGGTTGACCACCGCTTCTTTACCGATCCAGTTGAGTGTTGGCATACAATTAATAACAGAAGCATCCTATCAAGCCCTGGCAAAAACATACAGAGCTCTCCATTCCCCTGTTCGATCCCCCGCAAGCCCATTATAAAAAACCGATCGTCATATGACGATCGGTTTTTTATGGTGGGACCGGCGGGGATCGAACCCGCGACCATTGGCTTAAAAGGCCACTGCTCTACCAACTGAGCTACAGTCCCGAGGAGCGAGCCAAGAGTAACAAGTTTACTTGATTACTCTTGCGAGCGACGAGGGAACTGTATCGAACCGAAGGCGACGAAAAAGTTTTCCCGACGAATTGAGCGAGGCTGGATTCCCATCTTCATGGGAATGACAGAGAAAGGATGGATTCCAACTTTCGTTGGAATGACAGACACAACGAATCCGATCGCGCCAAATCTTATCTTTTTTTCTTCCTTTTGACAAGATCCTCTTCTCCCACCTCTTCCATCACCTTCAAAACCCTTTCTCCCAGCGCTCCCCCATCATCTGTTGGAAAAAACTTTTGCGCCTGCTCCCCCATTGCTTTGCGCGCCTTTTCATCCGAAATTAAGAGCTTGGCTGTGCTCACCAAATCCGCATCAAACCCCTTGGCGTCCTGATCCATCACGATCGCAGCGCCCTGATCTTCAAACGCCTGGGCATTGGCCTCTTGGTGCGAGTTTGGGATAGGAATAAGGATGGCGGCTTTTTCGAGGGACGCAATTTCTGATAGCGATCCTAGCCCTGCGCGACAGATCACGAGATCAGCCGCTGCATACGCATCCTTCATCTGATCACCCATGAGCATTTGTTTTTTCACATATCCGCGCCGTTCATCTGCGCCTTCTTTGCCCGCGCCTGTCACATGAATCACTTGCGTAAAATCCAACCACGCTTTTTGCGTGCGCTTGACCATGTCATTCAATGCTTGCGCACCTGTGCCTCCGCCATAGATCAACACGATCAATCGTTTTGGATCCAGATTAAATTTTTTCGCGGCTTCGGCTTTGGAGGGACATTGTTTTTTG
>CAYUCD010000027.1:0-8064 GCA_964443265.1 uncultured Gammaproteobacteria bacterium
ATGGATGGAATGGTCGCTTGAAGCCAGCAGGAGGCGATGTTCTCGCGCTTGTTGAAGCGAATATTGCTGGCCAAAAAACCGATGCGGTGATTGATGAAAAGGTGGAGCATGAGGCTCGGATTCAGGACGATGGTTCGATTATTGATGCTGTGACGATTACACGCCAACATAACGGACAACGTGGAGAAGTGTTTCGCGGAGCCAATAATGTTGCCTATTTGCGCGTGTATGTTCCTCAGGGTTCTACCTTGATCGAGGCATCAGGTTTTCAACCGCCTGCTTCTTCTTTCTTTAAAACACTTGATCCACAGGATCCACAAGACGCGGATGTGAAACGCTTGGTGAGTAATGAACAGCCTTCTTCTGTTTCTGGTGTGACGATTGCTCAAGAGGCTGGGCGAACGGTTTTTGGCGGATGGGTGCAGTTAGCGCCAGGAGCCCGTTCTGTGACCACGTTTACGTATCGTCTCCCTTTTACGGTTCAAGAACTTGCGCGTCAGGCTGCATCGCAAGGCGAGCAAACGGATGAGCGTGCTGCTTATACCTTGCTCTTGACCAGCCAATCAGGAAAAGAAAATCGTCAGATTACTTCGCGTATTCATGTTCCTTCTACGTGGAAAGTGCTTTGGAAAAATGAAGAAGGGACATCTCCTCAGCTTGGCTATGCGGGTGTCTGGGATCGAGATCGAGTGATTGCTGGTTTGTATCAGACCTCGTATGACACGCAAGCCAACGCTCAATGAAGAGGCTTCTGCGTTAGATCGTTCTGACGAGCATAGCCGTGATCTAGACCATCGTTTGGCGGTTGTTTTTGGCGCTTCGCATGGCAAAAAATCCATGCTCCATTCGTTTGATCAACGACCTGGACGACGGTGGGTCGGTTTTTTTGTGGGACTAGTTTTTTTTAGCGTTTGTTTTTTAGCGTTTTTCTTTTACGGATTGCCTTGGATTCGTGCGTGGCGTCAGACACCGGTTGCAGGACTCGCCCTTCGCTTAGAGGGGGCAAGCGCTATTGCGGTTGGGGGAGAGGAGACCTATCGGATTTTTTGGTCTAATCAATCTAATGAATCACTTTCTTCCGCTTCTATTCGTCTTACGTTTCCTTCGGATTTTTTTCCTTTTTCCGTACGCCCAGCTCTTTCTGAAAAAAATCTTTTTCGATGGAATTTTACGGATATCGCTCCTGGCAAGAGTGGGGTGATTGAAGTTCAAGGTGTCTTTAGTGGTGCGCTTGGGACAGAATCTGCTCTTCAAGCCCTTGGAACGTATAAGACCCTTTCTTCGGCTTCAGAGCGTGAAAATGTTGTCATGCATTCAGTTGTGTATCGAGATACGGTTTTAGATGGGCAGCTTGTTGTTCCAACGAAAATCATGGCAGGGGATTTAGTTTCGATTCGTTATCGGCTTCTTCATCGTGGGAAACAGCCCATGAAAGGACTTGCGGTCCGTTTTGTTCTCCCGACCGGATTTTTACCCCAATCATCATTTTCTGTTGTTCGCGTAGATGGAGTAGACACGGTGATGGTTCCTTTAGGGGAATTGAGTCCAGGCGCTTCTTCCACCGCTATCCTTACAGGCACTTTTGCGGCTGGACTTGCTACGGATGCTTTGTTTCGCGTTGAAGCGGGGCGTCGAGCTTTGGGCGATATTTTTTATCCTGCACAGCGTACGCAGGGCCGTGTGACGGTTCTTGCTGGGGATTTTTCTGTCCACGCTGTTGTGAATGGATCGGCCACAGATCAAAGTCTTCAACCCGGGGAGCCATTACGTTTAGCAATTGCCTATCAAAATACAAGTAGCGAAGTTTTAAAAGATGTGAGTCTTCGTGTTGGATTTGAATCGTTTGTTGATGGGCGCTCTGTTACAGGTACCTCGCTTATTGATTGGGTGCATGTTGAAAGTTCCGCGTCTTTTGTTTCTAGCACTCGGTCCCGCATTCAGTTTATGCGTTTTGAGAAGAAGCAGATTTCTGAATTTGAAACGCTTCTTCCTGACACAGAGGGAACTATTGATTGCACGGTCCCTACGCTCGCCTTGCCCCAAGCTGCGAAAGATGGATTTATCCGTTTTTTTGTTGAGGGAGTTGTTGGCACGGTTGGTTCTACAAAAGTGGATCGTGTGATTCGCACGGAGTCTCTTACTGTGCGTTATCGTTCGGATGCAGATTTATTTGTTCAGGCCCGTTACTTTACAGAAGAAGGTGCTCCGCTTGGATTTGGTCCTTTACCTCCTGTGGCTCATAAAACGACGGCGTATCGGATTTTCTGGCGTCTTACCAAGAGTCTCCATTCGCTTGAGGGTGTTGTTATGACGGCTCATTTGCCATCTGTGGCGGCTTGGAGCGCTCGTACGAACGTGGAACAGGGTGTTTTGAGTTATGATCCTGCCACTCGTATTGTCCGTTGGGTTTTGGATACGGTTCCAGAGGGAAGCCCTGAATTGGAAGCGAGTTTTGAGATTCAGATTACGCCAGAAACGAATGACATAGGTCGTTTTGCCTCTTTGCTTGATGAAACGGTGTTTGTTGCACAAGATGCGGTTTTAAAAGAAGCGATTCGTCGCACAAAGCCCGCTCTTTCTACGGATCTGCAGGAGGACGAAGGGGCTCGAGGAAAGGGTGTGGTTCGAAAAGAATAGTGGGTTGTCCACTCTGGCTTTCGGGTATATGATGTTCTTGCCTCTTTTATGACATTTCGTGGACCACGGCGACCCCATGTCGTCCCTATTACCGCCCCTTCTTTTCCGACGTTGCCTCGGCCTCAGATTTATCGAAAAATTGCTTATACTTTTGTTGCCCTAACCGTTGTTGTTTTGGTGGGGGTTTTGTGGCTTTCTTCCGTAAAAGCTGATGTGACCGTTGTGGTAAAACGTAATCCTGTAAAATTTGATGGAGTTGTTGATGTTGCTAAAACTGCTCGTTCCGGACAGATTCCGGGTCGTGTGGTTCAAGGTATATTTGCCACGAATCAGGAATTTGATGTGAAGGCTCTTGCAGCCGTTTCTTCTACAGCTTCAGCATCTTCTACATCCGTACCTTCTGTTCAGGTTGTGGAACCTCCTCCTACCGCTCCGGTTTCAGATAGTCAGGTCCGCGCACGAGGAACAGTTCGTATTATTAATAAATATTCAAAATCTCAAACCTTGGTGAAGACGACCAGGTTGTTGACGGCAGACGAAAAGCTTTATCGTATTGATAAAAATATTACGGTTCCTGCAGGAGGGGAGGTTTCGGTTTCCGTCTATGCTGATAAGATGGGTTCCGAATTCGCTATTCCCCCCACACGCTTTACGATTCCTGGTTTGTATGTGGATTTACAAAAATATATTTACGCTGTTTCAGATACGTCGTTTGTTGCGGTTAAAGAAACGGCTGGAGCTAAGATTGAAACTTCTGAGCCTGTAAAAAAAGTCGTTGCTCCTAAAACTGGTATTGTTGTGACGGCGGAAATGGTGGATCGTGCACAAAAACAATTGATGAATTCAGTTTTGGATCAAGCGAAAAAGACTCTTGCGACAGAGGTCGTAGATCCAAAATTTGGAGAAGCGGTTTATTATGTGAAGTTGTTGGAAAAAGGACACAGCGCCACATTGGGTCAAGTCGCTACGTCATTTATCGCCTCCATTCGATTAGATGTTACGGCTGTGTATTACGCAAAAGATGATATGAGCGCATTGGTTCGCGCTAAGCTCAAAGAACGTATTCCAGATGGACGTGAATTTTTACCTTTTGATGAGGCAAATATTGTTTACAGTTTAGACGCAACGGATGCAAAAAATGAGACAGCTTCTATTCATGTGATTGCAGATGGTGCTTATCGTTTGAATAGCTCTAACGCGCTCCTTCAGAAGGCGCTGATTGCCGGAAAATCCAAAGAGGATGCTATAACGATTTTGCGTGCTGTGGATGGGGTGCAGGATGTTCGCGTGGAGATGCATCCAAAATGGGTAAGTAAGATTCCGAGCTTGAAAGACCACATTAACCTTAAAATAGAATAGGCCCTTTGGGCTGAGGGGGCTGGCTTGACGCCGGCTCTTTTTATTTGGCATGATGCCTCTATTGTTTTCTATGTCTTATCCTATTGAACTTCAACGCCATAGTGCGGCTCATGTGATGGCTGCTGCTATCCATCGTCTCTTTCCTCAGGCTCGTTTTGGCGTAGGCCCTGTGGTGGAACATGGATTTTATTACGATATTGATATGGGGCGTCCTGTAACGACGGACGATATGGTTGCTATTGAGAAGGCAATGCATCAGATTGTGGCGCAGAATCCGGCATTTGTTCGCGAAGAGGTTGCCTTGGAAGACGCGATCCATCTTTTTGAAGAATTAGGGCAGACGTATAAAGTTGAATTGCTTCACGATCTTCAAACCAAGGGGACAACGCTTGCACACGCAGAAGAAATGCACGATGTTGATCTGGAGCATGTGGACCGCGTGACTCTTTATCGAACAGGTGATTTTGTGGATTTGTGTCGCGGGCCTCATGTTGCAGAGGCGCGTGATATTGGCGCGTGGAAGCTGACGAAAGTTTCTGGAGCTTACTGGCGTGGAAATCAGGAGAACGCTCAGATGCAACGTATCTATGGTTTGTGTTTTGCTACGCAAGAGGAGCTTGCTGCTTATGAAGCTATGTTGGTTGAGGCTGAGCGTCGCGATCATCGTAAGCTTGGACAAGAATTAGATTTGTTTTCTTTTTCTCCACTTGTTGGTTCTGGATTGCCGTTGTTTAGCCCTAAGGGTGTATTACTTCGCCAACTTTTAACGGATTTTGTTTGGGAGCTCATGAAGCCTTATGGCTATGATCGTGTTTGGATTCCGCATTTAGCGAAAACAGACTTATATAAAACATCTGGTCATTCGGATAAATTTGAAGATGATCTGTTTCATGTTTCCAGTAAAAAAACAGATGAGGCGTTTGTGCTTAAGCCAATGAACTGCCCACATCATACGCAGATTTTTGCTTCTAAGCCGCGCAGTTATCGAGATCTTCCATTGCGCTATAGTGAAGTCACAACTGTGTATCGCGATGAGAATACAGGGCAGCTTCAAGGTCTTTCTCGTGTTCGTTCCATTACGCAAGACGATGCGCATGTATTTTGTCGATTAGATCAGGTGAAGGATGAAATCATGGCCATGTACCGTATTATCGAAGGCTTTTACGCGGTGTTTCAAATGCCTTTGCGTGTACGTCTTTCTGTGCGCGACGCTAAGCATCCTGAAAAATATTTAGGAGGTGATGCGGTATGGAGCGAAGCAGAAAAGACCTTGGCAGAACTTATGGCAACGGTTGGGCGTTCGGTTGAGATTGGAGAAGGGGAGGCGGCGTTTTACGGGCCTAAGCTTGATTTTATCGCAAAGGATGCGATTGGACGTGAATGGCAGTTAGCCACGATCCAGCTCGATTTTAACCTTCCAGAGCGCTTTCAGCTTGAATACGCGGCTGCTGATGGAACTAAGCAACGGCCAGTTATGATTCATCGCGCTATTTTGGGTTCTGTAGAGCGTTTCTTGGGTATTGCTATTGAGCACTTTGCCGGAGCGTTTCCTTTGTGGCTTGCGCCTGTGCAGGTTGCAATTTTGCCTGTGGCAGATCGACACGTGGAATTTGCTCAGCAGCTTTTAAAGACATTTGCAGACGTGGGCATTCGAGGGGAGGTGGATGCATCTGCTGAATCTGTTGGTAAGAAAATTCGCCAAGCAGAGAGTATGAAGTATCCACGTATGCTTGTGGTAGGGGATAAAGAAATGAGCGGAGGAGAGTTTATGGTTCGTGTGCGCGGACAAAAGGATCAGGTAACGTTGTCTCAAGAAGCATTCATTAAAGATGTCTTGGATATGGTTGCGAGACGCGCTGCGTAAATTACGAGGAACTAAAAAATCCTCCGGCAGAGCCGGAGGATTTTTGTTTTTGACTAGGCGGATTTTCCGTCGATGACCTCTTGTGTGATTCGTCTGATCTGGTCGTTTATCTCTCGCTGTCTTCGAATATCTGCGATCGACATTTCGATATTTGTACTCATCTTATTTTTTATCCCTTCTTTTACAGCGTGCGAGAAGAACTTCCATTTTTGAGCCACGAAGTTTCTTTCTCCTAGGCCTGCTCCTTTTAGCCATTTGTTAATGGAACCATCGTCTAGTTCAATAGCTGTCAGGAGTGAACCAAGGGACTCTGGTTTTGAAGCATACTTTTCCCATTGTTTTTTGCGCAAAAGCAGCCTTTCTTTTATTTTTGCCATAACTTCCTTCTGCTTTTCAACACGTTCACCGCCAAAGCGTTCTGTTATTTTGGCCCCTCGTTCTTGGTTTTCTTTGATGTACGCTTCTTCTTTTTCTTCGGTTGCTGATGAGATTTGTAGCCAGTTTCGATAGGCTTTTGTTTTTGCCACGGCTGGATCTTTTCGCGCGATTTCTTCCATGATCTTTTGATCCTCCTTGAATCTCCCTTGAAGTTTTTGCGCGATGATTTCAACGCCTGGTTTTAACATGGTGTTGAAGTATTCCTCTGTGTTTTTTACCGCGGATTCAATTTTTTCTGCATCTCCTTGGTCCTCTTCTTCTGCGATTTCAGCGGCTTCTATCGGTTCTCCGCGCAAGGCATCAATATTCTCCATATCTTGTGCGATTTTTCGCAGATTTGTGATGCGTTCTTCCAAATTCGTAAAAGATGTTGTTCGATCTTCTAAGAATTTACGATCAATTCCAGCGAATGTATTTTTGAAGGTGGTCTCGACTTGGCTTAGATTATCTAAGAAGCGATCCATGTTATGGGTCTTATCCATACTTTCCAGACCCTTAATCATTTCCATAAATCCATCCAATTGGTTCTCGATCTTTCCAAGATCTGGGCCAGCTTCTTTTTTTGGAGCCATACGCTCCATCTTTGATTCTACTGGTTTTTTTCCGAGTTTTTTGTCTAGCTTACTGATTCCAAGGTAGGCCTCTTGTTGTAAGGCGTGTACTTTTGATTCCATTTTTTCCCATGCTGCCATTTTTGCATCGCGGGCTTTAAATGTGTTGCGACGCAACCAACGACCGATGCCATCAAACAAACTTCGTCGTTGATCTTTTTCTTGCGCCATGGATTCTCGCAAGATTTCAGGTGATTCTCCAAATTCTTTTTCAATTTCTTGACCGAAGAGATCTAATTTTCCTTTTTCCTTGTGATACGTTATGAGATTTTCCAGTTCTTCTGAAGCTCCTCCTTCGCGTTCCATTTTGTCTTCTAGGTTTCCTTCTGCTTCAAGAGAATTAAGTCGCGTAAACATCTCATGCGTTGCATGGTCTCGTAAAAGATCGTCACTTTCCCGCAGGTTTTTTTCATAGAGCGCGACTTTTTTTGCGTCCCCGCTTTTTTTTGCCTCGTCTCGTTGTTTGCGTAGGCGGGCTAGATCCAACCCTGCTTCATTTGTTGATTCAGTGGCTTCTTCAAGGGCCTTTGATCGTTTATCCTCGTATTTTTTTACTCCTTCTGGGTTTCCTTTTAACTTTTCCCGTATGCTTGTGAGCGCTGTTTTTTCTGTTTCTCTTTCTTCGCGTTGCTCCGCCTCTGAGAGGGCGGCCTTGCTCCAATCTACCTCGACTTTCGCGGGTTTTTTTCGCGACGCGCTTCGTTCTACGCTTTGTGGACCACTTTCAAATTTTGGCATATTCAAAAAAGTTTTTTGCAAAAAATTTCGCTTTGATTCAAATGATACTCTTTTTTCGCCTCTTTGCCCATGATCTGTGGATAACTAGAATAACAAAAAAACGCGATCGCTCGCGTCTTTTTGGCTTTGTTGTTGAATTTATTTTCCAGCGATTTTTGCAAACACAGCTGGATGTTTGCTGGCGAGTTCTGCGAGAACCTTTCGATCCAAGATAATCCCGCGCTTTTTGAGATCAGCCATGAAACGAGAATAGGCGAGGCCCAGTTTGCGAGCAGCGGCATTGATACGGATTTGCTGCAAACCGCGATTATCGCGTTTCTTTAATTTGCGATCACGAAACGCATTGACGCCGGATTTGGTTGCGGCGACTTTTGCTAGGGTGATGCGGCTCTTGCGTCCCCACATCATTCCTTTGGT
>CAYUCD010000028.1:0-7951 GCA_964443265.1 uncultured Gammaproteobacteria bacterium
GTTCCCGTAAATGTTCCGGAGCCGTTGCAGACATCTGTGGAACCCGTAAATATCAAAACAGATAAAGGAAAGATTGAGGCAGAAAAAGGATCCCTCGCAACAACCTTTTTTCCATCTTATCTTTTATACGGCGCTCCAATCCTCTTAGCTTTACTCGCGTTTCTCTTTCTCTATTTGAGCCGAAGAGAAGAATAGCCTATACTTTGCGCAAATCTCTATGCCTAATATCGCGATCAATGGATTCGGCCGCATAGGCCGGAACACCTTCAAAGCAGGATTTGGAAAAGCCGGATTTAATGTCGTTGCGATCAATGATCTGACCGACACAAAAACGCTCGCGCATCTGTTGCGTCATGATACGACGTATGGCACCTATGATAAAAAAGTGGAATACGACGATAAGCATCTAATCGTAAACGGAAAAAAGATCGCCGTGTTTGCAGAAAAAGAGCCGAACAGATTGCCGTGGAGAAAAATGGATATTGATATTGTTTTAGAATGTACCGGTCGTTTTACAGACAGAGACGGCGCGCGTCTGCACATCAAAGCTGGAGCCAAGCATGTGATTATTTCTGCGCCAGCAAAAGGTGGCGATGTACCAACGTGCGTCATGGGCATTAATCAAGAAGATGCAAAAGGACAAGAGATTATCAACAACGCAAGCTGTACCACAAATTGTATTGCACCTGTTGCCGCAATTATGGAAGAGGCGTTCGGCGTAGAAAAAGCCATGATGACCACAAGCCACGCATATACAGCTGATCAAAATTTGCAGGATGGTCCGCACAAAGATCTGCGTCGTGCGCGTGCTGCCGCAGAAAATATCGTACCAACCACAACCGGCGCTGCCATCGCAACAACCGAAGTCGTGCCATCGCTCAAAGGAAAGTTTGATGGTCTTGCGATTCGCGTTCCAGTTGGCATTGTTTCTATTTCTGATTTTACATTTCTCTTGAGTCAAAAAGTAACGATCGAAAAAGTGAATGCCGTATTCAAAAAAGCAGCTAAGCAAGCGCGTTGGAAGGGCATTGTGGAAGTCACAGAAGAACCGCTCGTCTCGTCCGACTTTATTGGATCAACCGCCTCGGCTATCGTTGATCTTGGTCTAACAAAAGTGGTAGATGGAGATTTTGTAAAAGTGATTGTGTGGTATGACAATGAATGGGCCTATTCGCATCGGCTAGTGGATATGGCTCTGTACATGGGAAAAGAATAAACGCATGACAGAAAAAGACTTAAGGGCTCGGCATTTGATCCATCCGGTCTTGGCCGGGCTCTTTTGGTTTGGATCTGCGCTTTCTATCATATTTATTCTGGCAGGATTTTGGTGGGCAAATCCCTGGCTTTTCGTCATCGGATGGGTCGGGTTGATTCTCGCGATTGATATACACAGCATCGAACCGTATCGCCTCACCATCCATAAAGAACGTCTCGCCCTCGTAGAAAAACCCACGGAATGGATTCGGATCGTCTTTCTCTCAGATTTTCACGCAGACGGAAAAAGGAAATCGCGATTTTTTCAGCGTGTAGTCAAACGTGCGAAAAAAGAAAAACCAGATCTTCTGATCGTAGGAGGAGACCTGGTTGAGGAATATGCAGAATCAATTAAGGCGCTCGCATCCCTCAAACAATGCCAAGCTCCGCTCGGAAAGTTTTTTGTCTTAGGGAATCATGATGGTTGGGGCGATCCAGGTTATCTGCGCAAAACCATGGAAGAGTGGGGATGGAAAGATCTATCAAATAAAACGCATTCGCTCACAAAAGGCGATCGAACCTGTGAGCTTCTTGGGTTGGATGATATGTGGCTCGGCGCACCCAAGGTCAATCTTCTGAGAAAAAAACAAGATGTACGCATTCTCATCACGCATGAAATTGATCTCTTAGAAGATGTGAAAGAAGGGGAGGCAGATGTGGCAATTGTGGGGCACACGCATGGAGGACAGTTACGTCTCCCTTGGGTGGGCCCTTTGTTCGGACTTCCGCAAAGAGCACCCATCCAATTTGATCGCGGAAAAAAAATGTGGGGAAAAATGCCAGTCATCATCTCGCAGGGGTTAGGAGAATCAAATTTTGGTATGCGATTATTCTGTCCACCTCAGATACTCATTGTGGAGCTAGGTGTATAATACAAATCAACATGAAATGGCGTGTCCTTTCCGTGCTCACTCGCTTAAAAGAAAAACGAGTCTTGTTGCGTTTGGATTGGAATATCGCCCTGCCGATAACAAAGGCAAAAGAAGAAGATCTGGTCAAGCTCGAAGAATCGGTTAAAACCATTGAATCTTTGCGTCGTCGCGGAGCAAAAGTAATCATTTTTACGCATCTCGGACGTCCAAAAGAAAAAGATCCAGCGTATTCTACGCGCGTCTTAGCCATGCTCATCACCAAGAAATTTGGTCTCCCAGTTATTTTTCATCCAGAATCCATTGGAAACACGAAGCAGCGAGAGCGCTTAGGAAAGGCAATCCAGGCTTCAGGCGCAGGCACGGTCCATCTTTTAGAAAATGTTAGATTTGAAAAAGGAGAAGAAACAAACGATCAAAGCCTAGCAAAACAATACGCGTCCCTTGCGGACCTCTTTATCAATGACGCATTCGCTTCCTCGCATCGCGCACATGCCTCTGTCGCTGGAATAGCAAAGTGTCTTCCAGCCTACGCCGGACCGCAAGTCATGAAAGAAGTGCGGTCGCTCGAACAACTCCTACATCCGCGTAAGCCAATGGTCGCGATCGTGGGAGGGCTCAAGATCTCAACAAAAATCGATCTCCTCAAAAAACTCTTGTCTTTGTGTGAAACCGTGTGCGTAGGGGGAGCAATGGCAACCACCCTGCTCGTAGCGCAAGGAAAAAAAGTTGGAGCCTCCTTCGTAGAAAAAGATGTAATCGCTCATATAAAAAAGATCGCACGCGCGAAAAATCTCTCCCTGCCATTAGATGTGCGCGTGGCACGTCACGCTACGATTTCAATAGAGGATATAAAAAGCGGGGACGTGATTTTAGATATTGGTCCTGAGACATTGAACCGGTGGCGTCATCAGCTCAAAAAAGCGCGCACCATTATCTGGAATGGCCCGGTTGGAAAGATCGAAGAAACGCCGTACGCCAAAGGAACCGAACAGCTCGCACGCATTATTGCGCAAATGTCAGGAGCGTTTTCCGTGGTAGGTGGAGGCGACACAGTTCCGCTTATTTTTAAGAAAAATCTTGGTCAGGGCTTTGACCACGTGAGTTTAGGCGGGGGAGCCATGCTGGAATTTCTTGTGAAGGGTGGCCGTTTGCCTGGTTTGGTACCGCTTTTGAAACGATGATACACTCAAAAAACTATGAGGAATGAACTGCCAAACAACGTAAATACAAGCCCGCCAGAAAGACGCATAGCGGCAAAAAAATCGGCAAAGCCACCAAAAAGAAGCGGCGCCGAAGTAACACCACCAGTAAGGCCAAAGACAGGAGGCGTACGAAAAGCGTTGCGTGTCGGAGCTGTGGGATTGGGATTGCTCGCACCAGGCGTAGCAGCGGAACATGAGGCTCCACAGCAAGAACAGCAGCCAAAAATCATAATCGTCCAAAAAAATAAAAAGGATGTTCCTTCGTGGACGGATTTTCAACGGCAGATGCAGGAACTTCAAAAAGATACGCTCAAAGAACCGCTCGAAAACAAAGGGCCTGAAGAGGCAGACGCGGGTGTAGAGATTCATGAAACACAGGAGGAGCAGCGCGAGGCAGAGGCAAAGGCTTATGCAGAAAAGACCCCGGCAATAAAAAAGTTTCAGAAGGCATTGGCAGAAAAAAATCCACACCTTGCTTTTGTGCCTCAAAGTAGCGAATCAGGAAAGGTAGTCGGCGTCATTAAATACGAAGGCGGACAAGCAGATATTCCTATCCAGATCGTCGAACAGGCGGGACGTTGGGAATTAGAAGCGAATGACGGACCGTTTGGTGCAGAACATCCCATTGCCTTGTCAGATGTTGGCCGTTGGAGTGAGGAATTGAGCCGTCAGCAACAGATCAGAGAGGCAGGAGACGCGCTTGATAGCGGAACGCTCTCAAAAGAGGAGTTTGATAAAGTAGCGAAGCGAAATGGTGCCACAAAAGCTCAGCTGCAAGATTTTTGGCAGGACCGTGACAATCCTAATTTTAGAGGCTAATAATCAATAATTTATTTTTATGAATACATTTTGGCCAACCTGGCAAGAAAATAAAGTCGTCGCAACCTTGCTCGCAATCGTGTTAATCATGCTCGGCATTTTTTTGGGACTCAAGGCCTGGAACGCTGTGGCAGAACATGAAGCCATCGGCCGTGTTCCACGCGTTCGCGATACCATCACCATGGACGGCGAAGGAAAGATCAGTGGAAAACCAACCCTCGCGCGGGTCGAGGCAGGCGTGTATACCGAGGCATCTGATGTAAAAAATGCGCAAAATCAAAACACGCAAAAAATGAACTCGATCTTAGCTGGAATAAAGGCGCTGGGGGTGAAAGAAGAAGATATTCAAACAAGCAATTACAATATTTATCCAAAATTTGATTACACAAACGGCAAACAGAACCTCATGGGGTATACGGTTTCGCAGAGCCTCACAATCAAGGTGCGTGATCTCGCAAAAGTTGGGGATGTGCTCGCAAAAGCCGGAGAGCTCGGAGCGAATCAGGTCAATGGAGTGAATTTCAGTATTGATGATCCAGCCTCGCTCAAACAAGATGCGCGGAAAAAAGCTATGGATAATGCGCGGAACAAGGCAAAAGAATTGGCAGATGCGCTTGGTGTCAAAATCGTGCGCGTGGTGAGCTTCTCTGAGTCTTCCGGAGGGTATGCACCTGCGCCTTGGCTGAGTTCAGCGAAAGCCATGGATACTTCTGGTCGTGAAATGATTGCTCCGGAAATTGCGACAGGATCGCTTGATGTCACATCCAACGTTTCTGTCACGTTCGAAATTCAATAAAGAGCTCTTTAAATACTAAAAAACAAAATGTATGTTTGGAGGAGGAAAAATTGAGCGCGTGTACGCGCGAGAGGTGTTAGATTCACGCGGAAATCCAACCGTGGCATGTGCAGTGTGGACCAAATCCGGTTGTGTCGCAGAAGCGAAGGTGCCATCCGGCGCATCCACGGGTTCGCATGAAGCATTAGAATTGCGCGATGGCGGAAAGCGCTACAGCGGAAAGGGTGTGGAAAAAGCCGTGGCAAATGTGAATAAAAAAATCGCCCCTGTCCTCAAGGGATTGGATGCGGGAGATCAGCGCGCGGTTGATAAAATCATGTTAGAGATGGATGGAACAGAAAATAAAACAAAGCTGGGTGCAAATGCAATTTTAGCCGTTTCGCTGGCCTGTGCGCAGGCAGCCGCTCTTCATCGAAAGATGCCTTTGTGGATGTCCTTACGAAAAACATTCGATTTTCCTCGCAAAGCTTCCTTGCCAATTGCAACCATGAATGTGTTAAACGGGGGAGCACACGCCGATTGGTCGTTGGATATTCAGGAATGCATGATTGTACCTCTGCAAAAGAAAATGACAGATCGGATTCGCGCTGGGGCCGAAACGTTCCACGTCCTAAAGAAATTATTAAAAGAGGAAGGGTTCGCCACGACCGTGGGAGACGAAGGTGGATTTGCACCAAAATTAAAATATGCAGAGGCTGCGTTTGATCTCCTTATCAAGGCTATTAAATCCGCAGGATATAAACCAGGAAAAGACATTGGATTAGCTGTGGACGTGGCAAGTTCCGAATTCTTTGACGCAAAAACAAAAAAGTACGACATGAGGACAGAGGGAAAAATCTACACAGCTTCAGCATTGCAAGCGCGCTATGAATCTTGGCAGATGATGTACCCATTTGTTTCCATTGAAGATCCCTTTGCAGAAGACGATTGGGCCACCTGGCAACGAGCGCTTCCTAAGCTGGGAAAGAAATCTGTGATCGTGGGCGACGATTTTTTAGTGACAAACGTCAAACGACTCCAACGCGCAATTACAGAAAAGGCGGCGAATGCGATTTTGATCAAGCCAAATCAAATAGGTTCTCTTTCCGAAACCGTAGATGCGATTATTATGGCGCATAAAGCAGGCTGGTCTACGTCCATTTCACATCGATCTGGCGAAACATCAGACACAACTATCGCAGATCTCGCCGTAGCGTGCGGATCGCAATTTATCAAAACAGGTTCACTTTCCCGTTCAGAGCGCGTAGAAAAATATAATCGCTTATTAGCCATTGAAGAAGAGCTCAAGGGATAAATCTTGTCGGATCAAAAAAAGGATGATAGGCTCGCGAATCATGGCAACGCCAACCTATTTCATCACCACCTACGGTTGTCAGATGAACAAAAACGACAGCGAGCGCATCGCTGGCCTTTTGTCGTCTATGGGATTTGTGCCAACAGAAGATGAGGCAAGTGCGGATATCATTATCGTGAATACGTGCAGCGTTCGCCAATCTGCAGAAGAGCGCGTGTATGGATCACAGGAAAAATATTTAGAGTATAAAAAACATAAACCCAACCAGCTCGTGGGTGTGACAGGATGTTTGCCAGGGCGGGACAAGAAAAAAGAATATCGCAACCGCCTTCCGGGAACGGATTTTTATTTCCCAACCAAGGACATGGTTTTTTTGCCAAAGTGGATTGCAGAGCGTCGTCCAGATTTACTGCAACAAGATGGATGCGAAGAAGACTATCTCAAGATCCAGCCTTTGCGTTCAGTAAAAGCGCAGGCGTTTGTCACGATCCAAACCGGTTGCAATAAATACTGTGCGTATTGCGTGGTGCCATATGCGCGGGGGTTAGAAACGAATCGTCCAGCGCGAGAGATTGTGGATGAATGCCGTGAAGCCATAAAGCGCGGTGTGATTGAAATCACGTTATTAGGGCAGACCGTCAATTCGTATCGCGCGTCTGATCCAGAAACATTCTCAAAAGAAAATCCGTATCACGATCATTTCGCGGCCTTGCTTTGGGAATTGAATCAGCTCCCTGGCCTTGAACGTCTTCATTGGACAGCCGCACATCCTATCTCCATGTCTGATGAAGTGATTCAGGCGCTCGCACTACCCAAGCAAGTGAATTACGTCCATTTGCCTGTGCAATCTGGAAGCGACGAGGTCCTGCGTCGCATGAATCGAAAATATACGCGCGAACAATATCTCAATCTCATCAAAAAGATGCGGGCCGTACGTCCATCGCTCGCCATTGGAACAGATATCATTGTTGGATTTTCTGGAGAAACCGATGCGCAATTTGAAGAAACGGTTTCGCTCTATCGCGAAGTAGATTTTGATATTTCCTATAACGCGCAGTATTCCGTACGCTCTGGAACGCTTGCCTCAAAAATCTATCAGGATGATGTAAGCGATGAAAAAAAACGTGAGCGTTGGGATGTCCTCCATCAACTCATGGAAGAAACGGCCAAGCGAAAAAATATCGTTTTTCAAGATCACGAAGTTTCACTGCTTGTCGAACGCGTAGAAGACGGCTTTGCGAGCGGAACCACGCAGGAATTAAAATTCGCGCGCTTTCCATCTGACGATCAATCGCTCATCGGCAAGATTGTGCTAATGCGCGTGACTCAAGCAGAAGCATGGGTTTTAGAAGGGGTCCGCGTATGAACAAGCCAAAAATCATCTGCGTGGTGGGACCAACCGCATCCGGAAAAACTGCACTCAGCCTTCAGCTCGCAAAAGAGCTGAATGGAGAAATAATTAATGCAGATGCGCGTCAACTCTATAAAGATGTTTCGATTGGAACCGGAAAACCAAAAGGGGAATGGAAATCCGGCGCATTTTTTGTCCAAGGAATTCCGCATCATTTGATGGACGTCTTGTCTCCAGAAAAAACCGAAACCGTTGCGCAGTGGTGCAAAGAAGCGGAAAAAATAATTCATGAGATCGTGGAACGCGGGCATATACCAATCGTGGTCGGAGGAACCGGCTTGTACGTCCAGGCATTAGTCAATG
>CAYUCD010000029.1:0-7833 GCA_964443265.1 uncultured Gammaproteobacteria bacterium
AAATTGGTTCGCAGGAGCTCCGTTCGTTGCAGGAATCATGGACTCGATGCGTTTATCATTTGCCGTATTATCCCGCAGGCTTTTATTTGAACAATCTGCGTTTATTTGACCACCACCAAACGTGTTATCTGTTGTGCTTACCAATGACCAGAAACAAAATTTTCTTGGATCTGGGGCTGGCGCATCGCATAGACAAACCATTTGCTCGCCTACGTTGAACGATGTCGCTATTGACGCAAAGGGAAATAGGAGACCCAGAGCAAGCGATATGGCGGTTAGAAATCTCATAGTCTACGGTTTGTAGGCTTGTTCAACCGCGTTTTGGATTTGTTGAGCTGTTGCCGTTCCGCCTAATATTTTTTTGCCAATAAAGAGCGTTGGGTTTGGCGTGATATTTCGTGTAATAGCGTCTTGTGCATCTTCTTGAATTTGTTGAATGTATTTTCCGGAAGTCATGCATTTATGAAATGCTTCTGTATCATTTACTACTTGATCAGCGACGGCTTCAAGTGATTTTAAGTCTGTTATTGCAGATCGTAAGATCGCATCATGCATTGGCCAAAAACGTTTTTGGTCTCCTGCGCAACGCGCGCCCAAAGAAAGGAGAATAGGGAGCGGGCCTTGTTCAAGAGGAGGAGCGTCTCGCCACACAAGACGTACAGGAACTGCTGATGTTGTGAGGGCTTTTTTAAGTTCGGATTCTAAGATGCGACACGAAATGCATGCAAAGTCTGCAACTTCTACAACGAGTACGGCTTTTTCTGATGGCGAGCCTTGCGCGGGGTCTGTTGTTCGCAAGATGGGTATTACGGGGATTTTTTCTTTGGGCTGTTCTAGTGTTGGCCGTGTGCCTGCAGGGAATTCGTTCATCCAGGAGTAGATAAAATTCCAAGAAAGCGTTAATGCAACGAGTACAAATGCTGCGGTTAAGCTTAGAAAGAGAATCCAGCGCTGTCTGCTCATAGATTAGAGTTCAAAACGAACGAGGTTTCCTGATGTGCGATCTGTATAAAAGAGCGCTTTTTTATCTGGTGTAAGAACCATTTGGCTGATGGTTGGATTTCCATCTGGTTGTCCGAGGTTTGTTTTTGTTCCGGTGTTCATGTCTATTTTGTAGATTTCATCTGGAACGTCGTTTGCAATGGCGCGTTGCAAGCCAGCGCCTTCTTCTAAATATGTGGGAACAGCGCAAATGATTACTGTTTCAGATTGCCATGCGCATTTGTCCGCCCATGTTTGAACGGATAAGTCACGACGCCCTACGTTTACATTGTCACCAGAAGCACCTGAGACCCACAGACGAGGACGATAGCCATCAGAGGAGTTGTAGACACTGTAGGCGAGAAGATTTCCAGAGGGAGACCAAGAAGGAACAAAGCCTCGGCCTTCAACAACGAGACCTTTGAAGTTTTCGTTATTTTGTCCCACTAAAAGGACTGACTGACGATCAAATCCCAGGGGGTCACCTGTCATGGAGAACGCAACAACTTGATTGTTTGGAGATGGACTTACTTGTACTTTGTCTGCGTTTTCGCCCATTTCTTCGATAATGCGTGCGTTGGTTCCATCTGGATTTGCGGAGATGGGAAATCTATTTGTTTCATTGTCTCCTAGGCTTTTTGCAACAACCTGATCGTCATTTGGAGAAAATTTGAATTCATCCCAGTGTTTTGGCAGGGTTACTTGCTTGTTTGTTTTAAAATCGTACATGATTTTTGAATCATCCGGATAGGTAATGACCGCTTTATCGGTTGTGTTTCCCCAAGACACTTTACTGACATTAAAAAATGTTTGATCAGATAGCGTTGTCATGGTTCCATCGTTTGCAACCTTATAGAATTTTCCCTCTTGCGCATTATATGTACGAATGCCCGTTCCAGATGGATCTGTGGAAAGAGCTGACATGGTTTGGCGTGAGATTACTTCTGTACGCGACGGTGCTGCGACTGGGGGAGGGAGTTCTAAAGCCGTTGGTTTTCCGGCTGCTCCTGGAAGAACGCCTGCACCTGTTGGAATTGCTCCTCCGCGTGTAGAAGTCCCGGTTCCAGCCCCTGGAAGAGGTTGGTAGGTTACCGGTGTTATCGGTGTTGGAGTCACAGAAGGCTTTGCTCGAAAGAAAACCCAATAGAGCAAAAAGGCGATTCCTAATGTGACAAGGAAAAATCCGCTGATGATGAGAATTTTTTTCAAGCGATCACTCATAGTGCGGGTTTATTATAGCACCTTTTCTATCGAAGAAGAGATTTATTTTTTAGGTTCCGGAGAAAAAGGATTTGAAGAAGTCATGAAATTTTGCATAGACTCCAATAATAGGCGCCATCAAGACAAGTGCCATAACGATAGAAAATAAGCATCCGCAACCAAGAATGCATCCCTTGAAGCGATAAACGATTCCCCATGGCGGTGGAAGGACTTTGGCGATTCGACTGTTTTTTCCGGTTAAGAAGGAAAGGAGGCCTGATTTTTTCTTATTTTTTTCTGCTGCTTCTTTACTCTCCGCTTCTGCTTGTTGTTGATTTTGATTTTGTTGCTCTTGCATTTGGCGTTGCATGTATTGCGCCCGCATAAGCTCTTGACTTCGCGCTTGCTCTTCAAATTGTTGCTGCGCTTCTTGCTCATCTGGAGATGCTCCTTCTTCTGAAGCATAGGATGGAGCAGAGGCGCCTGATTGAACTGGTGTTCCTTCTTCTGTTTCCTCTCCGCTTGTATCCATTCCAGCTTCTTGTCGCGTTTCTCCTGTGAATTGACGACGAGCATTTTGTATCGCGTCATTTTTTGCTTTAAAAGAGCGTGTGCCAGATTCGTCAGCTCCGTATGTTTCCGGGACCGTATTGATGGGTGGATTATCCGAGCCTCCCTCTGTTTGAAAGGCTCTCGTATGTGCATCTTCGCTTGGACCCCGGCTCATTCCTTGCCCTCGATCACGTGCTTGACCCGCATTAAAACTTACAGCGTTTTGTAATTCAGAACGTAGTGGCGCAATTGGCCGGCGCATGATCTGACCGGTTTTTTGTCCTGCTGGACCCGCACCACGGGTTGCAGGGGAGCCAGCGCCGGTTTTTCCCCCTGAGAATCCTTCCCCTGTACGTTGAAAAGGACGAGCTCCTGGAACACCGGTTGGTTTTTTTGGTAAGCCGGTGGGTGGAGGCGTGATGTCGACAAATGGTTGTGTTTGTTGTTCTTGGGGTTGTTCTGTTGTAGACGTTCCTTGCGGAAGTAAGGCGTCTGCTTTTTGAAGATGCTGTCCAATAATGCGTACAAAACCTTCCGTCGGTTCTCCTTTTGTGAGGAGATGCGCATCATGTTCCAATTGCGTTTTTGCCAAGTTTTGGGAAGAAAACTGCAACGCAAGATCACGGTCTTGATCTAAAAGGGTCCGCCGAGTCTCTTCTAGCTTCTTGATCATTGCTTCTGCTCCTCCTGCAGCAATTATCTCTGGAGAGGCGATGCCAGATCTTCGAGATTGAAAGGCGACGTTTAATTTTATGGCTGTATCTTGAAGTTGTGCTGCGATGGGCGCGCGTTTAGCTTGTGTTCTTTTTAGGTTTTGTTCCAGCGCGTTAAGCGTTGGTTGCATCTGAATCCGCAGCCCGGCTGCTTGCGGGTTCATTCCTCTTGTGTCTGGAAGAGGGATTTGTGCGCCTCCTATTGCAGCTGAAGAGATACTCGGAAGAGCTGTTGGAATTTGAGGAGTTGTTGTTTGGCTCGAAAAAGAAGGGGATTGAATTGAGCCCGCTGAAAGAGTCGGGATGCCTATCTGTGTCGGCGTTTGTGATCTTGTTGAGCTCCCTTGTGGCTTAATGGATTCTTGAATTTGTTGCGCTTCCTGCGAGCGGAGCGCTTCAATGGTTTGCGAAACCGTTTTTTGAGGTTCTGGAGGTTTTTCTTTTTTTGTTTCTAATCCTTGCGTCGTTTTTGCGACGGTTTCTTCTTCTTGTATTTCTTTTTTTGCTTTGGTCTCTGATTCAGATGATCCTTCACGAGCGTTTTCTTTGATTATTTCTTTGTCTCTCTCTTCTTCTGATTTTTCTGGTTTCTCTTCTGATTTTTTTTCTTCTTTTTTTGTCTCTTTTTTCTTTTCCTCCACACTTACCCCAATGTTTTCAAATAATGTTTTTGATGGTTTACCTGTAAGGGCGAGTTGATCTATATCCCCCATAGGAACCCACTGGCGGATGAATTTTCCGTTCACAAAACCATCGACAAGGAGATTCCCGCCTGTCGCATCTATATTTAACACTTGTAAATGTCCTTGCTCAAAATCCCAGCGCTTATTTTGTGTGGCTATTTCTGTAAAACGTTTTGGTGTTTTTGTACGTTGATTTTTTCCATTCCATCGTCCATTCCACGCTTTTTCTGCAAGAGCAAGAGGAATGATTTCTTTCTGAACACCATCTCCATCTGGTTTTGTGACAACGAGGGTCTTTTTTCCTGCGTCAAACTCTGCAACGGTCCAGCCATCTCCTAGACCTACTTCTTTAAGATCAACCGCGTTTCCAATGGGGATGGGAGATTTGTTGCCACGACGTGGAGAAGGGGAGGAAGTTGGACGTGTAGGTCTGATGGGATTTTGTGGACGCAAAGAGTCGTCACCTGAAGGAGGTGGCGTGGTGAGAGGAGCGGGATTTAATACTGGTAAGGCGCCTTCCTCCGGCATGGCCCTATTTTACCTTGTTTTTACCGTACCGTCAGCTTATTTTTCTTGACCTCGAGTTTTCCTCGACGTTTTGTTGGATGTTCGAGCAAATCCTTTGCTAATGCAGTGGTGATTTCTTGTTCAATCATGCGTCGAGCTGCGCGGCCACCTTCTTCGATTTGCATATCTTTCGCAAGAAGCCAGTCCAAAATATTCTCGCTGACCGTATAAGCGATTTGCTGCGCTGTTTGAAGACGTGTGAGAACCGCATCAAGTTCACGACGCAAAATTTCTTTGAGCGCATCTTTTTGAAGGGGCTTGAACACGATTACACGATCTAAACGATTCAAGAGCTCTGGGCGGAAGCGATCCTTGAGTGCTTCTTTCGTTAGTGTGGTGTAGGCGTTTGACTGCCCGCCAAATCCAAGAGAACTGCGATGCAAAAGTTCTGCGCCGACATTGGAGGTAAGAATCAAATACGCGTGACGCAACGAGATAGGGCGATTTGTGGCATCGCTAATGGTTCCATCTTCTAATGCTTGCAATAAAATATGCTGGACATCTGGATGTGCTTTTTCAAATTCATCAAATAAAATCACAGCGTGCGGATGTTTGCGCAGTTCATCTGTTAAGCGATTGCCCTCGCGATAGCCAACATAGCCAGCAGGGGAGCCAAGGAGTTTTGAAATGGAGTGTCCTTCGGCAAATTCGGACATGTCGAACTTGAGTAGGGATTCTTCTTTTCCAAAGATGGCTTTGGCGAGCGACCGCGCCATCTCGGTTTTTCCTACGCCAGAAGGGCCCACGAATAAAAAACTGGCTTTAGGACGACGCGGATCGCGCAAGCCTAAGCGTGCTTGGCGAATGGTCTCAGCGATTTCGCGGACAGCTTCTTTTTGACCAACAATGCTTTTACGCAAGGTTGTCTCCAGTTTTTTTAATTCTGCTTGCTCGGTTTCTAAAATGGTTTTGATAGGAACACGTGTGTGACGCGCAATGATGTTGGCAATATGTTCACGCGTGACAGGGATACGAATATCAGATCGCATTTTTTGGATTTGTTTTTCGAGTGTTTGTTTTTCTTTTTGCAAGCGCTCCTCATCTTCTTGCGCTTTTGCTGCTTCTTCCAGCGATTGAGAGGCGAGGGCAGCTTCTTTTGCCTCTTGCATGGCAGACAAGGCAATATCAAGCGCTCGAAGACGCTCCATAGGTTCTCCGACTTTTCGCGCAGAGGCAACCATAGCGCCAGCTTCGTCTAGAAGATCAATGGCTTTGTCTGGAAAGCGACGGTCAGCAAGATAGCGCTCAGCAAAATGAATTGCGGCGTTAAGCGTATCTTCTTGGAAGAAAACGCCGTGATGCTCCTCGTAACGTTTTTTTAAGCCTTCCAACATTTGACGCGCTTTTATGATGGAGGGTTCTACGACATCCACGATTTGATAGCGACGTTCTAAGGCAGCGTCAGGTTCAATGTGTTTTTTATATTCATTCCACGTGGTGGCACCGATACAGCGAATTTCTCCACGGGCAAGCGCTGGTTTGAGGATGTTTGCTGCATCGAGTGAACCAGAAGTTGAACCCGCACCAACGATGGTATGAATCTCATCAATAAACAAAATGGTGTTTTTGTCTTGCTTTGCTTCTTCTACGAGCTGTTTTAAACGCGCCTCAAATTCACCGCGATACATGGTTCCAGCGACAAGGAGCGCAAGATCAACCGCAAGAAGACGCTTGCCTTGCAAAAGGTCCGGAACATCTCCGGTGGCAATACGTTGCGCAAGACCTTCAACAATCGCTGTTTTACCAACGCCTGGCTCACCAAGAAGAATAGGATTGTTTTTTAGGCGACGACACAGAATCTGAATCACGCGGTCGGTTTCTTCTTCGCGACCAATTACAGGATCCAGTTTTGCGACTGCATCCGGATGCGTTAGATCGCGCGTAAAAACATCCATGGCTTTAGGTCGCGGACCATTACCGCGGCGGGGAGCTTGCAGGGGAGAGGGAGGTGGCTGAAGCGGCTCTTCGTCTGAAGGATCCTCACCTTCTTCATCTTTTGGTCCGATTTCTGGAAAGCGCGAAGTGGATTTTAAAATGTGTTGCAGTTCCTGTTTTGTCGCTGTGATATTCAACCCCTCTTGTTCTAAGAACGCGTGAATATCCAGAAGAGGCGCTTCGAGGATGGCAAATAAGAGATGTTCGGTTCCTACGTATTTTTGTTCTTGAAGATGCGCAGTGAGAACGCATTTTTCTAACAAGCGCTTGACCATGGGGGAAAGATCTGGCGCGATAGGTGTTCCAACGGCATGGGGAGCAGGGGATCCGCGAAAGCGTTCTTCTACACGGGAAAAGGAAATATGCGCTTTGCTTAAGAGTTCGAATGCGAGTGAACCTTTTTCTTGGATGAGTCCTGCGAGAAGATCACCAGGCTCAACCAGATCACGGCCATTGGTAATCGTAAACGCAAGGCTTTTTTGAAGCGCTTCTTTGAGGTGCGAGGTGAATCGCCCTAAGAGATCAGGTCCAAACATGAGCTTAAGATTGTGTGCCAATCATGCTGCGTAATTCACGGACGCGGTCTTCTATTGGGGGATGTGTAGAAAAAAGATTCGAAAAGCGCGCGCCAAGACTACGTTGACCAAATGGGCTCGCGATCCACAGATGTGCGGTTGCGGTAGAGGCTTTTTGAAGAGGGACAGCTGCGTCGCGAATTTTTTCTAAGGCGCGGGCTAAGCCTTCTGGGTAGCGCGTAAGAAGAGCACCGGATGCATCTGCAAGATATTCACGTTTACGACTGATGGCGAGCTTGATGAGTTCTCCGATGATTGGCGCAAGAACAATCAGGACAAGGCCCGCAATAAATCCCCAGTTACCACCCTCGTTATCATCGCGAGAGCGTGAACGGAAAAGAGAACCGCGAAAAAAGAGATCACCTAAGAGGGAAATAGCGCCGACCATCACCGCGACGAGCACCATGAAACGCGTGTCATAGTTTTTGACGTGTGAGAGTTCGTGCGCAATCACGCCTTCGAGTTCTTCATTTTCTAATCGTTGAATCAAACCCGTGGTGAGGGCAATAGATGCTTTTTCTGGAGAGCGGCCTGTGGCAAAGGCGTTTGGAGACGGATCATCGACAATGTAAATGCGTGGTTGAGGAATGCCTGCAGTGATACAGAGATTTTCGACCATGTGCCACA
>CAYUCD010000030.1:0-7823 GCA_964443265.1 uncultured Gammaproteobacteria bacterium
TGGTGTGATGCCGTTCCTCTTCAGTTCTGATCTGATCAGTGCCGTTGGTCGAGCGGCCAGCGAAATCGTGCGTGAGTGCCGGGCTCAGTTCCGAGATCCGGCGATCGTGGATGGAACCAAGCTGCCGGACTACGGGCGCGTGGTTGCCATCTGTACGAACACTGCTCAGAAGGAATTGGTGAGTCCGGCGATGCTCGCCATGTTCGTCCCGATTCTGGTTGGTATGGTCTTGGGGCCGTACGCCCTTGGATCTGCCCTGGCAGGACTCATCATTGTCGGTGTTCCTCTGGCGGTGTTCATGTCGAACGCTGGCGGGGCCTGGGACAACGCCAAGAAGATGATCGAGGACGGTCTCCATGGCGGAAAGGGCTCGGAAGCCCACAAGGCTGCTGTGACCGGTGACACGGTCGGTGATCCGCTCAAGGACACAGCTGGCCCGGCCATGAATCCGTTCATCAAGGTCATCAACATGGTTTCCCTCCTGAGCCTCGGGTTCGTGACGCACTACGGGCTCAAGTCCGCCGCTCCGCTCTACGTGAGCATTCCGATTGCGTTGGTCGTGCTCGCCATCGTGGCGGGTGCGGTCTGGAACAGCAGCCGCGTTAAGGCGTAGCTCGCACCTTTTTTCCTCTGGCCCTATGTCGTAGCTGACATGGGGCCTTTTTTTAAAAAAAAGTTTGACACGCCCACGCTCTCCCAACACAATGGCCATTCATGGAGTTGGAACGCACACCAGAGTTTGAAGACGCTTTGCATAAGATGGAACATGGCAAAGCGTTTGTTTTTATTACGGGTCGCGCAGGAACAGGAAAGAGCACGTTGCTTCGCCATTTTGTTCAGCAGGGAAGATTGATTGCTCCGGTTCTTGCGCCGACGGGTGTTGCTGCCTTGAATGTTCAAGGTGAAACCATTCATCGTTTTTTTAAGATTCCACCGTCTGTTGATCTGCAGGTCGCTCGTATGGAAGCGGAAAACAGAAAAAAGCCGGAGATTTATCGCCAGATTCAAGCCTTGATTATTGATGAAATTTCCATGGTACGTGCGGATCTTTTGGATGCCATGGATATTTTTTTGCAAGTGATTCGTGGAAATAAACGTCCATTTGGCGGGGTGCGCGTGATTGGGATTGGCGATTTGTATCAACTTCCACCTGTGGTTACGACCGCAGATCAGCAGGCCTTTTTGCAGAAATATAAAACACCGTATTTTTTTTCGTCAGAAGTTTATCGTCGCTTGCATGGAACCGGGCAAATTGATTTTACGGAGCTCGTGAAGATTTATCGCCAAAAAGATCAGGAATTTATTCAGCTTTTGAATGCGATTCGCAGTCGAGAGATTTGTGCGGAACAGCTCAGCAAGCTTAATGCCCGTATCATCACGGTGCCTCCTCCGGAGGATTCTATTATTTTAACGCCCACGAATGAAGTGGCGGATACGATTAATCAAGCGCGACTCCGAACGCTTGATACATCCACGTCTGTTTTTGAGGGGATTGTGAGCGGAAAGTTTAAAGAACGCGACATGTCCACGGATTTATTTTTAGCGTTAAAAGTTGGTGCGCGTGTGATGTGCGTGGCGAATGATCTTAAAGGCCGATTTGTGAATGGAAGTTTGGGTTGGGTGATTGCGATTTTAGAAGAAGAAGGGGAGCGGAAGATTCTTGTTCAGTTGGATGATGTCAAAGAACCGGTTGTGATTGAATCGTATACGTGGAATATTCATCGCACAAAATACAACCGTAAAACCGGCAATCTACAACAAGAGCCTGTGGGAAGTTTTACGCAGGTGCCTCTTCGGCTTGCGTGGGCTGTGACGATTCATAAAAGCCAAGGCAAGACGTTTGAAAAAGTCACGTTGGATTTGGGGCGCGGTGCGTTTGCTGCTGGGCAGATTTATGTGGCGTTGAGTCGCTGTCGTACGCTCGAAGGACTAACGTTGATTAAGCCGATTACGTCGTGGCAACTCAAACCAAATGATCTTTTGGATAATTATTTTCAAACCATCTTAAACCAGCCACCAGAGGTGGAATATGTGGAGGAGGGGAGCCAGCTTTCTTTTTATCCTTAAGCAGCGGTTTCTTCACTTGCTTCCCCTGATTGTTCTTGTTTAACTTCTTCCATAGCTCGAACAGCGAGCACAAATAGATCTGTGGAGGAAACGAGGTTCATGTTATCAACGATACGTTTTAAATCTGCCCGCGCTCCAATAAATGTCTGCAAATCGTTTGCATTTTTGATTCCTGGCATTTCTCCGTATTTTTTTGCGTATTCATCAAAAACCATTTTGAGCATGTTTAAGACTCCTTGCTTTTGCTCAGCTTGTTTTGTTTGAATTTCTGCACTTATTTGTTCGATGGACATAAGAAAAGATAAGAATGATTGGCTTTATCATACGCTTTTTTGGCTTTTCTGAGCCAGAGAATGTCAAGAATAGGGACGCTTTTGATCTTTCGCTCTTCGATGTAAGCTTGGAACGCATGAAGTCTCATTCCCCAATGCATCTTGTTCTCGCTTTTTTCGCTGTCCTTCTGGTCGGTTTCTTTGTGGTTCGCTTCCATCCGCGCCCGTCTTTACCTGTTACTTCCCCTTTGCACCTTTCTTCGCGTTTAGATGTTTCTTTTTCTTCTCTTCCAATCGTGACGTCTACGGTTCGCGTGCGTGCTTTGATTGTTCCGCACCATCTTGTTGGCGAACAGGTGATTCAGCAAGTGTTTGGACAGGCAGTAGGACTCGCGCAAAATGAAGGACGGACGATTCAACGTATTGTGATTTTATCGCCCAATCATTTTTTGCGGGGGCAAGGGTCGGTTCAAACAACAGATCGTGATTGGGAAACAAAAGAAGGAATTGTTGCGCATGATGATGAACTTACACAGCAGCTTTTAGATCGTCATTTCGCTACGTTGCAGCCAGAAACATTGGATCGCGAACACGGTATCTTTGATCAGATGCCTTTTATCAAGCATTATTTTCCTTCCGCGAAAGTCGTTCCCTTGGTTTTTGATGAATCGTTGGATGGGGTCGCGTTGACGCGTTTAGGCACAATGCTCGCTTCTCGTCTTGGTTCGGATGGATTGTTGATCGTGTCCGCAGATTTTTCCCATTATCTACCTCATGGCGTTGCGGATTTTCATGATCAAACAAGCGAGGCTTTGTTGCAGAATCTTGATGCGAAGAGCGCCTGGTTTATGGATATTGATACGCCTCCATCGATTCAGGTCCTATTCGCCTTTGTTAAAGCACTTCGCGCAGAACGCTTCCAATTAGTTGCCCAGGCGAATTCAACAGGGGATCGTTATGCGTGGGAATCAACCACGAGTTATGTTGGTGGATATTATGCGATGGGAGCTTCTCAACCGCTTTCTCGTCTTACCTTTATTTTAGGCGCTTCGCCTGATCTCGCTTCTGCTGTTTCTTCGGCGTTTGATCCGGTCTTGTATTATAAAGGTGTTGATTTTTCTTTAGATGATTTGATCCATTGTTCTCCCACGTCTACGTTCCTTGTGCGCACATGGAGTGGAGTAGGATGCCCTTTTCGCATCACCTCTCCAGCTTCATGTTCAGATACATTTGAAAAAAATGGTATTCAAATTGCGGTTGTTCGCGTTCCTACAGTTGAAGCGATTCGCGCGGCAACATCTCATGCAGATATTGTGATCGCGCTTTCATCTCACGAATCTTTTGATACGCAAAAAATGTGGGCGCGTGCTGGAGCAGATATTGTTGCGCCTTTTTCATCTCCGCTTTTATCTAGCGTGGAGCGTGTAGGTTCGTCTCTTATTTTTCGTGAGGTAGATTCCTCTCAAACGCTTGGTTTTGGAGCTGGGTTGATCCTCGAAAAACAGGGGAAGACGGTCCGCGTTGATTATTCGCTTTTTCCGTTTGAGCGTCTTTCGACCGGAGCGATTGTTTTTCCGTCCAAGGCTTCTTTAAGCCCCATTTTTCCTGCTTCTGATGCGGTTCGTTTGTGATTGTGGAAACCGACTATTTTTGCTAAGCTGTGAATAGAATTCATCTTTTTATTTTATGCCTCATCCGTTTCTAAAACGCATGCGCGTTTGGCTTTTAGCCTTTCTTGGGTTTTTGGTGGTTGCGGGTCTGACGGGCGGGCTACTCTGGTATTTTTATGCAAAGCCCTTTATTCGCGTGGGTCAGGCAGGAGAGGGGTTTGTGGCCGTGAACCTTCCGATCCGCTTCGCGTTTCCTCATACAGGGGCTACGTTGCAAGATTTGCAGACCTTTTTAAAGGTGGAGCCTGCTTTGGTGGGCACGGTTTCGACAGATTATAAAGAGGGAATCGTGACGATCACATCTGATCGTAATTTATTTTATAATACGGAGTATCGCGTTACGATCGCAAAAGGACTTCCGATTGGACTTGGTCGTACGTTGGATCAAGATTTTGTTTTTACGTTTGCCACTCGCGCGGAAGACGCTGCGCCTGCGTTTAGTTTGCCTGTTGAAAAAGGATTTGGCATTTATCCTTTTAATCTTCGTTCGCCTTCATACGCGATTCCATTCGCGCAGTTCCCGTATGTTTGGAGCGAATCTTATCAAAAAGGAACCTATACCTTTACGTTGTATAAGAGTTCTTCAGACCGTCTCTTGGACGTGTATTATGGGAAAGCTTCTTCAACGGGAATCGGTGGCGCTATCGGTGATCCATTGAGCGTGCAAAAGGTTTCTGTTACCAGCACGTATGGTGTTTATACGCCGTTTATTCCTTCTGAGGGCGTGTATTGGGTTAAGGTTCAAAATTCGCATGAGCAGGTTGCTCCAACTGGATTTTTTATTGTCGCTTCTCATTATGCAGTGACCGTGAAACGCGTAGGAGAGCGTCTGCTTACATGGGTTGTTGATCAGGGCACTTCACGTGGTGTTCCTGGCGTGTCTGTAAGAGGCTTGCATGTATCAAGTCCAGATCCTCTGTTTCGTGAATTGACGGATCAAGACGGGCTCGTTGTGTATACCGTTCCTACGGATGCTGCAAAAAAACCGGATGTACTTTTAGCGCAGACGAAGAACGAAACGGTTGTAACCTTATTGCAATATAGCTGGGATTTTAATGTGTTTGGCAATGAGCGTCCTCTTGAAAAAGCGCGAGCGTATGTTTACACAGACCGTCCTTTGTACAAGCCAGGAGATACAGTGAACTTTAAATTAATCGCGCGCACGGTAACGGCGGATGGCCTTCGTCCTGCGCATGATACGTTTACGGTGAAGGCTCGGGAGTGGACCTATGGACGTGATCCGGTTGTGTTATTTGAAAAGAAGCTTTCAACGAATACGGAAGGTGCTTTAGCGGATTCTTTTACGCTTACGAAGGAGGTGAAGACAGGTTCCTACACGTTGGAAGTATTGAATGGGTCTGACCTTGTCGCTTCTGTGCCTTTTTCCATCGAATTTTATACGAAGCCTCAAGCGGAGGTAACTGTTACATTGGATCAGGCTTCGTATGTGAAGGGCCAAACAATGAAAGCTTCGGTTGCTGCGAATTATTATTTTGGAGATCCGGTCAAAAATCAAAGCGTACACTGGCGTTTATTTAATCAATATGGCGAGGTCGCAGAAGATGGAACTGGTACGTTGGATGGAGCCGGTAAGTTTTCTTTTTCTCTTCCTACCACGCGATTAAATGTGCCTTCACAGCAGGACTATTATTATTACGATGATTTTTGGGGACGTAATGCGACGCTGGAAGTTTCTCTCACAGATCCTTTGGGACAAGAGGTGATCGGACGAGCATCTGCTCCTGTGTATACGTCGCGTTATGGTTTGACGTTTGATTTTGGCCAAGGTCGTTGGTATCCAGAGCCTGGCCAGTCGTTTGATGTGAAGGCGGTGAATAATCTCTTGAGCGAGCCAAAACAAGGACTGGAACTTACGGGCAAGCTTTTTATCCAGCATTGGAATGCTCGTGAAGGTAAATATGATGAGGAAATTATTCAGGAGAAAAAATGTCTGACAGACGGTCTTGGATTGTGTACTTGGTCTGTTCCGGCTAATTTACGGGGATATTATATTCTATCGTTTTCGGGAAAAGATGATTTGGGAAATGCTGTTGAACTCCAGCGGTGGATTTGGTTGGATTCTGTCAGCCAAACAGGAGAGTTGCTTTTAGGCGATAAGATGGTTCTGTCGTTAGAAAAACCGACGTATGCCATTGGAGAAAAAGTGCGCGTAGAGGTTCAGTTGCCACGACCAGAAGGGCAGCTTTTGTCGATCGTGCATCAGAATGCTTTTCGTACGATTCGTGTTGAAGAGATTAAAGGAACAAAACAGGTGGTTGAATTTTATGCAACCGAGGGTATGGCACCTGGCGTGTATTTGCAGACAACGTTGTTTCAAGATCAAAGCTTTATTCGCGGTCAGATTTTTGTGCCGGTCACAGGAAAACGTTTAACGGTTCAGGTAGAGCCGTCAAAGACGATTGCTGGGCCTGGAGAAGCCTTTGATATTAAGGTGAAGACTTTGGATGAAAATGGAAAACCTGTTGCCGCAGATGCGTCTTTGGCTTTGGTTGATAAATCCATCTTTGCATTAAAGGCAAATCAAGCAGCAGAGCCATATGATTCGCTTTATCCAAAACCGGGAGAAGTTGTTATGGAACGCGATTCCGTCACCCTGTTTTCTCAGGGCGGTGGTGCGGAAAAAGGCGGATGCTTTGTGGCGGGTACGCAAATTTTGATGGGGGATGGAACAAAAAAGTCTATTGAATCCATTCAGGTTGGGGATCAGATTTTGACCAAGGCATCTGATGATTCCTCTCGTTTGGTGAAAGATCGTGTCACGCGTGTATTTGAACATTCTGTGGATCGCTATCTTGAGATTCGGCATACGGGCGGTTTGTTAAAGGTAACGTCTATTCATCCCATGTTTGTGAATGGGATTTGGAAAGATGCAAAAGATGTTGTGATTGGAGATCGTTTGACGGGCCCAAGTGGAGAAACATGGATGGTTCAATCTGTGCAGGAAGTTGTTTCTAAGCTTCTTTTAAAGGTTTACAACTTTCAGACAGAGTCGCGTCACACGTTTTTCGCTGATGGCGTTTATGTGCACAACCAATGTGCGGAAAAAGGCGGTCCTGGAGGCTCTGGATGCCCTACGCGCTCAAATTTTGTGGATACGGCCTATTGGAATCCATTTGTGGCTACGGATCGAACAGGGGAGGCTACGGTGCGTATCAAATTGCCAGACAATCTCACAACGTGGGTGGCTCTTTCAACAGGAGTTACCTATGACACGAAGATTGGACGCGGTTCCAGCGAATTTCGTGTGACAAAGGATTTGCAGATTCGTCCGGCTCTTCCGCTTTTCTTCCGTTCAGGCGATGTGCCGGAAATTACGGCAGCGATTCATAATTCAACAGATCGCGATGGAACGTTTCGTGTGGCTATGAGCGCACAAGGTGCCACGCTTTTGGATGGAAGTTCTCGCAATGTGAAATTGAAAAAAGGAGAAGTTGGAAAAGTTGCTTGGAAGATTCGTATTCCGGATCAGAAACAGCTTGCGTTTGTTTTTGGGGTGGACGAAGTCGGGGGTCAGGCCAAAGACGCTGTGGCGCTTTCTTTGCCGATTTATTCTTCCTTGAATCTTGTGAAGCGTGTTACGGGAGGTGAGGGGGCAAGTATTAATACGGTTATGTGGGATGTGCGCGCTTCTAAGGAGTGGAGTTCTGCGGAATTAGTTGTCTTTCCTTCTGTGGCGGGTGTGCTTCCTGATATTCTCAAATCGCTTACAGGCTATCCCTATGGATGCGTGGAACAGACCATGTCTCACCATCTCCCGAATTTGCTCGCGTATCGCGAACGGGCGCTGACAGAT
>CAYUCD010000031.1:0-7760 GCA_964443265.1 uncultured Gammaproteobacteria bacterium
ACAGCCTGCGCTTCGTGTTCAGCGTTGGAGAAAGAGAAGAGGACTCCTTGAGGGTCCTTACCCATGGGACAGACCTTCGGAAGAAGTTGAATGGGGGTTACGTGATGCACCTTCCTGAAGGCATCAAAGCCGAGACGTTCCCTCCGAGAACCAATACGGGGAAGCGCCGATAGCGTTTTCTTTCCCGCCCTTTCTTTCCTGAGAAGGTCCATCTGGGCCTTCTTTTTCTTTCTACAAGGGTAGGCTACACTAGGCACAAGTATGAACCTGTCTGAAGCCAAAGAGCGCATCAAAAAACTGCGCGAAGAAATCAATCGATATCGGTACGAATACCACGTATTAGATCGTCTTTCGATTCCCGAGGCTGCGCTCGATGCCCTTAAACACGAGCTTTATCAATTAGAGCAAGCGCATCCAGAGCTCATCACTCCAGACTCTCCAACCCAGCGGGTAGCAGGAAAAGCCTTGGCAGGTTTTAAAAAAATCACGCATACCGCGCGCATGCTTTCGATCGAAGACACATTCTCGCGCGAAGAAACCGAAGAATGGATTGAACGCATCAAACGCCTGGAACCGCACGCACGACTAGACTTTTTCGCAGAATTAAAAATGGACGGTCTGGCCATGTCCCTCATCTATCAGCAAGGCCAACTCATCGAAGGATCTACACGTGGAGATGGAACTGTGGGTGAAGATGTAACCGCTGGTTTGCGCACGATCGAGGCAATTCCTCTTATCCTTCGCACGCCAAGTGAAGCCGAGATCAAGGCGTTCGTGCATAAATGGCACGGACACATAGATGAGAAAAAAGTGCGCGCGCTTTTGGTTGACCATGCAGGTCGCATTGAGATTCGCGGAGAAGCCTTCATGACAAAGCCGCAACTAGAACATCTCAATAAGCTTTTGAAGAAACGGGGAGAGGCTCCGCTCGCAAACCCTCGCAATGCCGCAGCCGGAACCATTCGTCAGCTTGATCCTAAGATTGTGGCAGAACGCAAGCTTTCCTTTTTTGGGTATGTGATGCTGGCAGATCATGGCTGTGAAACGCATGAACAAGTGCACGAGGCTATTGCCTTGCTCGGCGTTCCGCAAAATCCATTCAATCGTCATTGCAAAAATCTGGATGAAGTCGAGGCCATGCACCAAGAGATTTATAAAAAACGCGACAAGCTGCCATATTGGTGCGATGGCATTGTGGTCAATATTAATGATAATAAGTTATTTGCTTCGCTCGGTGTTGTTGGAAAAACCCCGCGCGCGGTGGTTGCCTGGAAGTTTCCCGCAGAACAAGGCACTACGATCGTGCGTGAAATCACCGTGTCTGTTGGACGCACAGGTGCGCTTACGCCCGTCGCCGTGCTTGAACCAGTTCAGCTTATGGGCACAACGGTCACGCACGCGACCTTGCATAATGAAGATGAAATCGCACGGCTCGGACTCAAAATTGGCGATACGGTCATTGTAGAAAAGGCAGGGGACGTTATTCCAAAGATCATCCAAGTTCTGCCAAAGCTCCGCACGGGAAAAGAAAAGGCGTTTCACATGCCAAAGACGTGTCCTATGTGCGGTTCCCCGGTTTCACGCAAACAAGGAGAAGTCGCGATCTTTTGCACGAATCGCACGTGTTTTGCCCAAGAGCTCGCCAAGTTACTTCACCTCGTCAGTGGACCTGGTTTTGATATTCGTGGCATTGGCGACAAAATCGCCGAGCAATTACTTCAGCGCGGGCTCGTCCATGAATCCGCAGATCTCTTTCAACTCAAAGTGGGGGATTTGTTGACGCTCGAAGGATTTGCTGATGTTGCCGCACAAAAACTAGAAAAAGAAATTCAAGCGCATCGCACGATTTCGCTCGATCATCTCATCTACGCGCTCGGCATCCGCCATGTAGGTGAGCAGACAGCGTCAGACATTGCGCGAGCCTTTGGTTCCATTCAAAAACTGCGTCATGCATCCATTGATGAGCTCGCGTCTGTTGCAGGAATCGGAGAAGTGGTGGGCGAATCCGTGGTAGATTATTTTCAGCAAAAGCACAATCAAGAATCACTCGATCGTCTCTTGCAATGGATTGAGGTAGAAGCCGTCAAACAAAAATCCGGACCGCTCGCAGGAACGCAATGGGTGTTTACTGGAACCCTTGAATCGCTCTCGCGTGAAGAAGCAAAAGAAAAAGTCCGTCACTTAGGCGCAGAAGTTAGCGAGTCTGTTTCAAAAAATACTTCGTTCGTGGTAGCTGGCGCAGAAGCAGGATCAAAATTAGAAAAAGCAGAGAAACTCGGAGTGACGATTTTGGATGAGCAAGAATTTTTGAAAAAAATAAAATAAAAAGCCCCACAATCAGATGAAAGGGGGCGGAAAAAGGAGGAGCTACGAGCGCTTACGTGAGGGCTTATGAGGCCGCGGAGGTTTGCGACCCTCAAGAGCCTTTGATTTTCTCTGGGATTCTGCGAGTTGTTCTTCCCAGAGCTTGTGCGCGAGCCTTGGACTGACGACAGCTCCAGCTTCGAGCCGTGCTTGCTCAGGGATACTTCGTTTACGCGGGGTCTTTTTCCCCGAGCGTCTTCTGTGCGCGGATAGAGCTTTCTGCGTGTTCGCTGGGAGCGCCTCAGAATCGACCTTGGCCGAAATGAGGTGATCCATGGGCGTAACAAAAAGAGCTGTTGCGGCTACAAGGAAGATGATGAAGAGCGCGTTTGGAAGGTGGCTTTGATACAGAAGCAGAAAAATGATGGGCGCGAGGTCCAGTTTCTTGAAGAAAAGGACAAAGGACACCCAGAGGCTTATTTTGATCGTCACACAGCACCTCCTATGGAGAGGTTTGGGAAAGGGGCGAGAAACAAGAGGATAAGAGGAAAATCCAAATATGTCAAAGATCAAAAGGAGGTTTTCCTTTACCATTCGCCTGTTTTTCGTTATTCTGACCTGCGTATGTCTCTAACTAGCCAAGAAATGGATCGCCTCGCAGAATTAGCGCGATTGGAGTATTCAGCCAAAGAAAAAAAGGCGATGCAAGAATCCCTAGAACCCATCTTGGGATATGTGGATCGCTTGCAGAAAATTGATACAACCGGCATTCCAGAAACCGAAACGCTTCCACAAAAGCATTTGCGAGAAGATGTGGCGCTTCCCATCGACGATGTGGCGCGTGAAATCATTCTCTCAAATTTTCCCGATCGCTTAGGCGACGCTCTGCAGGTGCCAGGCGTGTTTGAAAATCCAAAAGGCTAGCTTACGTTTATGTCCAAAAAAATGTTGTTAGAGAATCAGACGATCGCTTCGGCCGCACAAAAATTGCAAGACAACGTCTGCTCAGCAGAAGAGTTGACGCAGGCCTATCTTAAAAATGTCCGTGGATTAAACGGCGCCTTGAATGCGTATCTCACGATTGATCAAGAAGGGGCGCTCGAAGCAGCAAAGGCATCAGATGCACGTCGTGCAGATGGCGAATCCCTCGGCATACTCGACGGCATTCCGCTCGCGATCAAAGACAATATTTTAATCCAGAACGTGCGCGCAACCGCTGGATCAAAAATTCTCGATCAACATATTGCCGCGTCCGACGCCACGGTGATCCAAAAACTCAAAGCCGCAGGTGCTGTCTTTCTTGGCAAAACCAACATGGACGAATTTGCCATGGGTTCTTCTACAGAACATTCGGCCTTTGGTCCAACCCATCATCCACGCAATCCAGATCGTGTGCCAGGAGGTTCATCCGGTGGAAGCGCGTGCGCAGTGGCCGCAGATCTTTGTGTGGCCGCACTTGGAACCGATACAGGTGGATCTATCCGTCAGCCAGCTTCTTTGTGCGGTATTGTTGGCTTTAAGCCAACCTATGGCCGAGTTTCACGTTCAGGTGTGATCGCCATGGCCTCTTCCTTAGATCAGGTCGGCCCTATGACCAAGACGGTCGAGGATGCAGCTCTCCTCCTTTCTGTGATCGAAGGCGCAGACAAAATGGATCAAACAACTGTAGACAAAGAACCAACCAAAACAACCTTTCCAAAATCTCTCAAAGGCATACGCATTGGATTGCCAAAGCAAGCGTGGGGCGAAGGCATGTCTGATGGTGTGCGTCATAGTGTGAGCGAAGCCGTTGCGCAACTCAAAGAGCTCGGCGCTACCATCAAAGAAGTCTCTTTGCCATACGTGGATGAAGCGCTTGCCGTTTATTATGTGCTCATGCCATGTGAAGTGTCAGCGAATCTCGCGCGGTTTGATGGCATTCGTTTTGGCGCTCGCGAGCAAGTCGAAACATTATTAGAAACCTACACCAAGTCTCGTTCAAAAGGATTGGGCGAAGAAGTGCGTCGTCGCATTATGCTCGGAACATACGCTTTGTCCAAAGGCTATTACGATGCCTACTATCGTCAAGCAAAAAAAGTGCAAACCTTGATTCAGCGAGCATATGCCAAGGCATTTGAAGAAGTGGATATTCTCGTTACGCCCACTACGCCTGGAACCGCATTTCGTATGGGCGAAAAATTGAATGATCCGCTGGCTATGTATATGGAAGATGTGTTTACGGTTGGCGTGAATGTCGCAGGATTGCCAGCGCTTTCTATTCCGTGCGAAGAAGAACAAGAGGGTTTACCTGTTGGCATTCAGTTTATTGGTGATCGTTTTCAAGATGGTTTGGTCTTGGACGTAGGCTCTGCCTATGAACAAGCCTCTCGCGCATAATCTATGACAACCTACATGCCTTGGATCATCGCTGTTCTCGTGGTGATTATTGTGGGTGGCGTGGCCATCAAAAAATTGATTCGTGCGATCACACGTCCAGAAATGATCGGCATGGATCGCGAACAGGTCGAGGAGCAATGGAAACAGATCGAACAAGTCGCAGAGCAGGGGATGATGGGTGCAAAGCTCGCGGTAATTGAAGCAGATAAACTATTGGACAACGCACTCAAGTCCTTGATGATGTCTGGTGAGACGCTCGGCGAACGCTTAAAATTCGCCGCGTACAAATATCCAAAAATTCGCCAAGTTTGGCCAGCGCATAAAATTCGCAACCAGCTTGTGCATGACACCGCGTTTCAAATCAGTTCACGCCAGGCAAAAGAAGCGTTACGCGGATTTCACGAAGCCTTAGAAACATTAAATATTCTCTAGCCATGATTCCGTACATTGAAAGCACCACGATCCACCTTGGTCCCATTGTGTTGCAGACATGGGGTTTGTTCGTTGCTCTTGGTATTCTCGTTGCGATTCGAATCGCCTCTGTCCGGGCCAAGCGCTTGGGCTGGAACCATCGTGAATTATTTGAAGCAATATTTTGGATTTTGCTCGCCGGGCTTTTGGGCGCTAAATTTTTTGCGATCGTTGCATATGAATCCGCCTTGCTCGCAGCGCATCCTTGGCAAGTGCTTGATCCGCGTTATCCAGCTTGGTCCATGTTTGGAGGATGGATTGGGGCATTCATCGCTTTTTGGGTAAAGGCACACTTTTATCGCTGGCACGTCTTATCCTATGCAGATGTGCTCGCGTTTGGTTTGCCCTGGGGAGTGGCGATCGGACGATTAGGCTGTTTCTTCATTCACGATCATCCAGGCACGCAAACATCTTTTTTCTTGGGCGTGTTGTTTCCAGATGGCATTGTCCATCATGATCTTGGCCTCTATCTCGCGCTTATTGGTCTTGCAACAGGATTACTGTTTCTTGCGCTGAATCGTCGTCCACGTAAACCAGGATTTTGGCTTGGCCTGTTTGCCGTGATCGAAGGGGTCTCGCGTTTCTTTTTAGATTTTTTACGCATCCACGACACAACCTACGCAGGGCTCACTCCTGCGCAATATCTTTCTGTTCCGCTCATGATCGCAGGAATTTGGCTTCTTCGTCGCGCGTATCTGCACCAAGCAAAGAGAGTGTGATAAACTAAAGACGTGAAACAGAAAACACGCGAACAGCGCTTCTGTTTTGCTTGCGAACCTTGATCATGTACGACGCCGCGATCGTAGGAGGAGGTCCAGCGGGTTTAGCCGCAGCCATCTATCTTGCGCGACAAAAAATTTCCTTTGTCCTTTTAACCGGGACTGTGGGCGGTCAAACGCTCTGGTCTTCGGATGTTGAGAATTATCTCGGTTTTCATTTGTTGAACGGGACAGAACTCGTCAAACGCTTTCAAGAACATTTGAATGATTATAAAGATGCCTTTGTCATGAAAGAAGGGGAGGAAGTTCGGCGCATAGAAAAAGAAGAAGGCGGATTTCGTCTGGTAACAGATAAGAGCGAATACAAAACAAAAACCGTCCTCATCACCACAGGCACCAGACATCGTCCTCTGGGCGTACCAGGAGAAAGAGAATTGTATGGAAAAGGCGTAACGTATTGCGCCACATGCGATGCCCCGCTTTTCCGGGATAAAGTTGTGTTTGTCATTGGGGGCGGAAACTCTGCCATGGACGCCGCGCTCTTTGCGCAAAAATACGCGAAAGAAGTGACGCTCGTGACAATCAACGACGCGTTGCAAGGAGATCAAAAATTGATCGCAAACATCCAGGCAAAAAAAATTGAAGTACTCACCAATCAGCGGACCACAAAAATTTTAGGAAAAGATCGCGTGGTGGGAATCATGCTCACAGATGGAAACGGAAAAGAGCTGACAATGAAAACAGAAGGAGTCTTTATTGAGGTCGGATCCATGCCTGTGGCAGATATGATCGACTTCGTAAAAAAGGATCGGCAAGGACAGATTGTGATTGACAAAACCAATGCAACCAATGTAGATGGAATATGGGCCGCTGGTGATGTGACTGATGTCACAGAAAAACAAATTGCCGTAGCGGTCGGCGAGGGGGTCAAAGCCGCCTTGTCGCTTATTCACTATCTCAATCGTTAGTATGGATCAGATGCAATCATCATCCGGGGCAAATAAAAGCCTCGTGATCGCCATTATTGCTGTGGCGGTTCTTATTTTTGGAGGGCTTGTGTGGGCCGTAATGCAAGCGCCAAGCGGAGGCGGAGAGGTCACGTTATCATTTCAAGACAGTAACGACCCGGTCATGGGGCCAGAACAAGCAAAAGTCGTAGTGCGTATCTTCAGCGATTTCCAGTGTCCCGCGTGTAAGATTGCCGAAGCGCCATTACGTGCTGTAATGCAAAAATACCAAGACCGCGTGCGCTTTATCTGGAATGATTTTCCGCTCGAGCAAATTCATCCAAACGCACGCCCTTCTGCAAATGCTGCTCGTTGTGCAGAAGCCCAAGGATGGTTTTGGCAATACAGTGCTGGGTTGTTTGATAAACAAGAAGTGTGGTCTCAGAAAGGGGATCCAACCGCAGATTTCACACAGATCGCAACAGATGTCGGCCTAAATGTTCAGGATTTTTCAGCGTGCTATGCCGCAAAAGCCCAGGACGCCAAAGTGGCAGCAGACATTGCAGAAGGATATAAGAACGAGGTTGATCAAACACCCACGTTTTTTGTGAATAATCAGCGCTATTTCGCGATGAGCGAAGCGGATTGGAGCAAGATTATTGATCAGGCGCTCGCGCAGGCCAAGTAAGAACGCTTGACAAGTGCTTGTGGATCTCGTGGCAGATCTCTAAAATAGCCACACGCTAAATCGTTCTCTTTTTCTATGGAATCATCCAATTCTTTTTGGGGAGGAAGTTCTAAGAGCTTGTTTTTAACTGGATTATTTTTAGGGCTTGCAGTCGCCGCGGTCGCAGGATTAATTCTCGTTGTCTCGTTGGTGTGGAACGGGAAGCTCGCCGGCGCAGGGCTGGCTGATGGCACGCTGCGCCTGTTCGACCTCGAC
>CAYUCD010000032.1:0-7505 GCA_964443265.1 uncultured Gammaproteobacteria bacterium
CCAAGGGAGTTCCGGGGGAATTCAATGGAAGGAACTACATGCCGTGGAAGTAGAATGGCGGGATGCGGTACCAGTCTCCTCCCATCGTCTCCCGCGCTACACGAAACAGCTCCTGTCCATAGACCACCTCTGGAAGCGGTGCATTCGGAAGCTGTCGTGCGAGCTCCTCGATCGAAATCAAGGGAGGGCGTCGCCGAAACAGACGCAAAAGGACAGGTGTGATGAGCAGGGCTCCTCCAACCGCCATAATGCAATAGACAATGGTTTTGGGATCCAAGGCCGTCTCCTCTCGTGAGAAAGATGCACAGCAAAAATCTTCAACAGAGTGTTGAAGATAACCCAAAAAAAATTTACTGTCAACGGATCTTTTTATCCACGAGAAGATCCTTCCCAAGGAAACGGTGCCTGATAAGTCGCCCCGGCTTTACTATAGGCTCGCAACCAATCCAAAAGCCACGCGGTAGCACGCACATCTTCTTCGTTGTATTGAAGAATAGAATTCAAATGCGCACGATCCCCTGTTGTGCGCCATTGGTCATACATCAACACCGACGCACCGCCATTTTGAATCTCCCCATTCCAAGAAAAACCTAAAAACTTCGCAATCTTTTTAAGCGAATAAAAATAAATGGGAAACACGATCGACGTTCTTGCAATCTTTTGAAGATCAACGCAACGCGAAACAAACCGCGCAAGCCATGGGTTCTCTGCATCCCCATAACGCAAGCTTAAACGTCGAAGCTCTGTAATTTCAAAAGAAGCGTAATGATACACCGTGTATTCAGCAGGAAGCGTCGGGAGCCACGCAAGAAACGCGCGCCACAACTGTTCTTCATCTTCTGGTCGCTCTGCAAGAAACGTGTGATAGCGTTCATGCCCTGGCTCACGAATCCAAAAACCAAATAAATAATCTGTGTCCGTGGGCGGATGGCTCTCAATATCAAAATGAATTTCAAGCCCTTTGCAAACCTCTTCGTAGGGCTCACGAATCACCACGCGGCCATGCACTAAAGATTGTGCTTGTAAACGAATGCGTTCGAGACTATGCGCAGTAAGCCCCGGCGCCTGTCCTTCAAGTGCGAGCGGATCTAATTGCGCTGCCTGTTCAACCGTAGAAACGCCCAGCTGGCGAAGTGATTTAAGATCGCGACGATTCACATTATAAAGAAGCGCAATGTCTGATCGATCTTTCGCCAATCGAAAACACGCATGTCCCCAAGGCGAAATATCATCGCATGCCTTGCGATACACAGGATCTGGACATTCGCCCGCACGAATCCGTTCCAACTCCTGCAACATGTCATGAAAATCTTCGTAAAAAAGTTCTGCGTCAAACGACAAACAAACATGATCGCCATTCAAAATACCCGGTCGCGAAGGAAATCGTTTTTGAATACGCTCAAGCAAAACCGCATAAAACATCAACTGCGCCTTATGTTCCATCTGAAGCGTGTGTGCTTGTTTGATGTCCAACGGCACATAAAACCAATCACCAAAAACGCTCTGTCCTTCTACGCGCAACAAAAGATCTGGCCGACCATGCCAATCCCCATCCACAAGCCAACCCTGCGCAATCAACGGAACACCTTCCTGCATCCACGCAAGTGTCTGCCGAAAACCCGTTTCTGCTGTTTTCGCCGTACTCGTTTTAAGCGGAAGCGAAAGACTGCGCATCATGTCTTTTTCATGTTCCAACCCACCCGCAATACGTTGCTCTTCTTCTGCGGTGCGTTCTCGCTTTAACGCTAAATCACCAAAACGATCCCAATATGGCCAATGTGGACAATGGATATAGTGGAAAAAATCTGTCCCCGTGAGCGGGGCCTGGTTGCGTGCGCGTGGCATATCTGGTTGACTAAGGCCACGATAACATGAGGCTTGTGTCTCTGCTATCATACGCCCATGAAAGATCCAATTTTCCAGGACACGATCGGCCACGAACCATCTCTAGTCCTGCTTTCGCATGCAAAAGACAAGCCTGCACACGCCTATCTGTTCACCGGGAACCATGGTTTAGGAAAAACACATATCGCAGAACGATTTGCTGCCCTGCTCTTAAATATCTCTTCACCAAAATCCTTGGATGCGCATCCGGATTTTTTACGCATTGAATGCGAGGAAGGAAAAAAATCGCTCTCCATCAAACAAGCGCGTGCCTTAATCGAACGCATGCAACTCACCTCTGCGCGTGGGGGACGGCGCGTCGCTCTCGTGCGCCAAGCAGATCTTTGGACCGAAGAAGCTGGTAATGCTCTTCTTAAGTCTCTCGAAGAACCCATGCCAGGCATTACCTATCTTTTTATCGCAGAAGCGCCAGAGCAACTGCCAGCAACTCTACGTTCTCGCATCGTCACTCTGCGGTTTGATCGCGTTTCTATTCCGCTCATCGCGCAAGCCCTAGAAAAAGAAACGGGCGTTTCCAAAGAGCAAGCCGCCTTTGCTGCCATGCAATCACGTGGCAGACCCGGCATCGCAAAACAAATTCTAGAAAATCTTTCGACCTGGGAAGAACAAAAAAAACGCGTACAAACAACGCTTCATACCCTGCTCAACCAACCTCTTGGCGTGCAATGCCAAACCCTTGAGCAAGTGCATCAGCGCATGGAAGGAGAAACAGACTCTGGTGAAGCATGGCGCAATGAATTAACCGCACTCATGAATGAAATACGGCAGACATTCAAAGAGAATCCCAAAGAGACCATCCGTCTCGGGCAAGGATTGATTCATGCCTGGCACTTATCTCGAACAACTCTATCCCCACGTCTAGCCCTTGAATGGGCGGCTGTTAAGCCGTATCTTATAAAGGAATCTATTCCTTCGTTTTTACGAACCTTTACTTTATGAATCGTTGGCGCTCTTTATTGATAGCCCCTTTATGTGGGCTGGTTTTATTTGGACAAGGCTGTTTGGGCCTTGGCGGGTCCTCCACCACATCAACCGGTGCAGATGGCGGAGTATTCCGATCAAAAAACAATGGCTTGTCCTGGCAACAGCTTGTAACCTTGAATGCCGGGCAAAAGCCTGGATCCATTGCAAACGTAAATATCTTTAAAATTGCCGTAGATCCGCAAGATCCAACCGCACTCTACGCAGCAAGCGACGCTGGACTCCTTATCTCTTTAGATGGAGGAGAATCCTGGTCTCAAATCAAAGCACCAGAGCTCAAAGGAACCATTTCTTCGATCGCCATCCATCCAAAAGACAAATGCGCCGTTATCGTGACCAAAAGCAATCAACTTTACAAAACCACCAATTGCGGACGCGATTGGTTTCAAATTTTCTACGATCCGCAAACCGATAAAACCTTTACCGCGCTCGCCATCGACTGGTTCAATCCAAACAATATTTACGCAGGAACAAGCGCGGGTGATGTTTATAAATCCGTGGATGGCGGATCTTCTTGGCGCGCCATCCATCGCGAAAACGGAATCGCTATTTCGGACATTGTGATGCATCCAAAAGATTCCCGAATCATCTATTTCCTTGCTGCAGGAAGCGGATTAGGAAAAACCACAAACGGCGGAGTCACCTGGGAGCTCATCAAAAAACCATTTCAAGAATTTGAAAACGCACGCAGAGTTTCAGCAATCGCCCTTGATCCAATCAATGCGTCCACGATTTATCTCGCGTCCAAATACGGTATTTTAAAAAGCACAGACGCTGGAGCCACATGGAAACCGCTCACGCTATCATCCGCTCCAGGAACTGTTGATATTCGTGCATTGATCGTCCATCCGTTTAATAGCAAATTTTTAGCTTACGCCACAGATAAAACACTCATCTTAAGCACAGATGGAGGTGTTTCTTGGACTCCGCGCAAACTTCCAACCAGTCGTCGCCCCACAACACTCGTATTTGATCGCACGCAACCACCCGTTCTGTATCTCGGAAGCGCTGCACAAAAATAGCGAACAACCGATTGACGCACCTGCCAAGGTATGACAAGCTCATACTGTCTTTTCTATTAAAAAATATGCCAAATTCTCTTGAAATGCATAAAGCCGACATGCAAAACGTGTTAGATCATTTTCAAAAAGATTTACAAACCCTACGAACAGGACGCGCCCACGCTGGACTCGTCGACAGCGTACGTGTCGAAGCCTACGGCCAAAGCATGGATCTCAAATCCGTGGCATCTGTCACAACGCCAGACGCAAAAACCATTCAAATTGAACCATGGGATAAAACCGTGGTGAAAGAAGTGGAAAAAGCATTGATTGATGCCAACCTGGGTATGCAACCAAATACAGCTGGCACCGTGATTCGTCTCGTCATGCCACCCATGACCGAAGAGAATCGAAAAAGCATGGTCAAAATGCTCAATCAAAAAGCAGAAAATACAAAAGTCAGCATTCGCACGATTCGCGAAAAAATAAAATCTGCAATCGTAGATCAAGAAAAAGCCAAAACAATTTCTGAAGATGAACGCGCGCGCCAATTAGAGCAACTAGACAAAGCCGTGGCCGATTGGAATGCACAGATTCAAAAAATCACCGAAGAAAAAGAAAAAGATATTTTGACCATTTAACAACATGCCTATTTCTCCCGAACAACGGATGGAAGCGCTCATCTCGCTCTGCAAGCGACGAGGCTTTATTTATCCGGACTCCGAAATTTACGGAGGCTTTGCCAATGCGTGGGACTACGGACCGTATGGCACAGAATTAAAAAACAATATCCGCGATGCGTGGTGGAATCGCTTTGTGCACGCGCGCGAAGATGTGGTGGGAGTTGATACGCCAATCATCCAAAACCCAAAAGTTTGGGAAGCGTCTGGCCATATCACCAATTTTTCCGATCCCTTGGTTGATTGCAAAAAATGCCATCATCGTTTTCGTGCAGATCATCTCTTAGAAAAAGCTGGAAAAAATCCAAGTGACATGAGCGCCGTCACATCCATCCCCTGCCCAGATTGTGGAGGTCCGCTCACAGAATCCAAAAATTTCAACCTGATGTTCAAAACATCCGTGGGCGTGACCGACGATTCATCCTCTGTTGCGTATTTACGTCCAGAAACCGCAGCCGGCATGTTTACGACATGGAAAAACATTCGCGATTCCATGCGCAAAAAGCTCCCATTTGGCATTGCACAAATCGGTCGTGCGTTTCGCAACGAGATCACGCCAGGCAATTTTATTTTCCGCACGCGCGAGTTTGAACAAATGGAAATCGAGTACTTCGTGCATCCAAAAGATGTAACACGTGTTTTTGATATGTGGTTAGACGAACAAAAATCGTGGGTCAAGGACGTCTTAAAAATCAAAGATGAAAATGTCGTGTATCGAGAAATTCCAGATGCAGAGCGTGCCTTTTATTCACAACGTTCGGTTGATACCGAATATCAATTCCCCTTCGGACAAAAAGAGCTCTGCGGTCTTGCGCATCGCGGTGACTATGATCTCTCGCGTCACGCAGAGTATTCCAAAGAAGATTTAACCTGGCTCGATCCAGAAACCGGTGAACGAACCTTGCCACACGTTGTAGAACCAACCTGGGGCCTTTCTCGTACCGTGCTCGCGGTTCTCTCCGAACATTTAGACATTGACGAAGCGCCAACCACCCAAGAAGGAGAAAAAGAAATGCGCATGGTGTTGCGTTTGCCTCCGCGTCTCGCGCCTGTCAAAGCCGCGGTATTGCCATTGCAGAAAAAAGATGGCCTCGCTGATCTTGGCCGTGAACTCGCAAAAGCCATCCGCGAAAAAGGCTTGGTGTGCGAATACGACGAGTCTGGTTCCATTGGCAAACGCTATCGCCGACAAGATGAAATCGGTACGCCGTGGTGCTTCACGGTTGACTACACCACCAAAGACGATCAAACCGTCACAGTCCGCGATCGCGACGCCATGACCCAAAAACGTATTGCCCTAAAAGACGTTCCCGTGTGGATTCAATCCCACCTTTTCTAACCTATGCCACAAGAACGCGTGTTAAAAAATGGAATGAAGGCGATCTTGGTTCCGCAAAAAGGAGCCACGTCTGCGACCGTCATGGTGTTTGTCAAAGTCGGTGCGCGTTATGAAACAAAAAAGATCAACGGTGTTTCGCATTTCGTGGAACATTTGATGTTTAAAGGAACCAAACGCCGACCAGATAATTTACGCATCAGCAAAGAATTAGATCGTTATGGCGCTGAATACAACGCCTACACCGGCAAAGATCAAACCGTCTATTATATTAAAATAGATGCAAAGCAAACGGCCCTTGCCGTGGACATGTTGCACGACATGCTCTTTCATTCCCTGTTTGAAAAAGAAGGTATCGATCGCGAACGCGGAGTCATTGTCGAAGAAATCAACATGTACGAAGATAATCCGCGCATGCATATCGAAGATCTGTTAGAGCAAGTCCTCTTTCCAGGAAATACCTTGGGCTGGAATATCGCGGGTCCGCGCGAAGTCATCAAATCCATCACACGCGAAGAGCTCATGGCGTATCATCGAGCATATTACAATACGCACCGGATCAACATCGTGGTCGCTGGGTGTATTACCAAGGAAACATTGCCATTATTAGAAAAAACCTTTGGAACCATTGCCCCATCAAAAGAGGCAAAAGATGCGCCATTCACACCATTTGAAAAACCAGAGACGCTCGAAAAGCCCTTTGCCTTTCAAATCAAAAAAACAGAACAGTTCCAACTCGGTCTCGCTTTTCACGGTCTCCCCTATGGGCACAAACAACTTCCGGCAATCAAACTGCTTGCAACGATTTTAGGTGGAACCATGTCTTCACGTCTCTTTACCGAGATTCGAGAAAAACGCGGACTCTGCTATTCAATCAGCGCAAGTCATCAATCCCTCGAAGACTCCGGCGCATTCAGCGTGATGGCAGGATTAGATAAAACGCGAATCCACGAAGCTGTACGCGTTATTTGGAAAGAACTGCACAAGACAACACAAGAACTCGTCAGCACAGAAGAATTACGTCGCGCAAAAGATCATGTACGTGGTCGCGTGCTACTCGCGTTTGAAGATTCTGCCAACCAAGCAGATTGGTATGGCAAACAATGGATGTTTGAAAAAAAACTCATCTCTCCAGAAGAGCGACTACGCCTCATTGAACGCGTGACCAAGCAAGAAATTCGAGATGTCGCCAAAGCATTATTCAAAAAGGAGCTCATGGCCTCTGCGGTCATTGGTCCGTTCAAAAATAAGGAAGAAGTTGCGAAGCTTTTCAAGATTGAGTAAGATCGCCTCCAACCTATATGCGCAAATGCATTCTCGCCAATTGGAAGATGCACTATGGTCCGATCAAGGCCGGGGCATGGATTCGAGCGTTTCGCCGAGAACGACTGCCAAAGGATATTGATATTGGCGTAGCCGTCCCCCATGTTTCCTTAGCCGCCGCGCGTGCGTCACTCGGACGTGCAAGCGCGCCTATTCTCGGAGCACAGAATGTATTCTGGACAAATGAAGGAGCCTTTACCGGAGAAATTTCTCCAGACATGCTCAAAGAATTCGGAGTAGAATTTTGTTTAGTAGGCCACAGTGATCGACGTCTTCAAC
>CAYUCD010000033.1:0-4934 GCA_964443265.1 uncultured Gammaproteobacteria bacterium
AGCCTTCTCTACATCCTTTTTTATTTGCCTGCAGACGTTTTCAGGAGAGTAGTTTACGGCACATGTCCTTCCTATAGGTTCTTTAGTTATTGTTGTAAACACATTCTCTCCAAACGTCTCCTTTGCCTCTCTGCTGGTTTCAGAATCGCCTGCCACAAATACTACTGGTACCCCAAACTGCCCTGCATAGAGACTGTTGAAGGCTGGTTCCGACATAGATGTTCCGTTTATCGACAAGTCAACCACCTTAAGCGACATGGTATGCGAAAGAACGCCTTCGGCAATACCTGCTCTTGCATGTGCACCAATAAACAACAATGCATCGTATGTAGAGTCAATTCCTATGACCATGGTTTCTGGTGTATTGGGTTTCCTTCCCCTTATAAGTTTGGCTTTTGGATTAAGCAACTTCAATACACCGGGGAAAATAACCTTTTGTTGGTATTCTCCTCCTTCTGCGCCCATGTAATTTCCATACCACTTGGCAACGGGTTCCCAACTGGTGGCGTGTGGTTTTGGTGATGGCATAGGTTGTTCGATAGTGCTAAAATAGCAGTGTTCTATTTTTTCTTCAATTTATGGGAGTGATTCTTCGTATTTTGTTAGGCCTTGCGATTGCGGGTGTTGGCGTTTATTTTGTGATTCGTACGACCACGATTTTGAGTTTTTTTGGGTTGGTAGATTGGGCGGAGCGGAAGATAGGGCCGGGCGGATCAAATTTATTTTATAAGCTCATGGGTGTTCTTTTCTGTTTGATCGGCTTTACGGTCGCGACGAATCTTTGGGACGCGTTTTTGCAAGCAACGATTGGAACGTGGTTATTTCCTTCTCAAACCATCTAAACTCTATGTGGCAACGCGGAAATGAACTTCTTCATCCTGAACAGATCCTTGATCGGCTTGGTGTTCGTTCTGGTTGGCATGTGGGTGATGTGGGATGCGGAACGATCGGACATTTTACGTTTCCAACAGCTCGACGCGTAGGAGGATCTGGGAAAGTGTATGCGATCGATATTCAACGTTCGGCGCTTCGTTCTTTGGAAAAATCGGCTCGTGGCGCGCAGCTTTGGAATGTGTATCCGGTCTGGGGAGATGCAGAGCGCGCAGGAGGCATTTCTGTTCCAGCGGGAAGTTTGGATTTGACATTTCTCATCAACACCCTTTATCTTGCTCGCAATCGAGCTGCGATGTTGGAAGAAGCGCTTCGATTAACCCGTCCAGGTGGATTCTTGGCTGTTATCGAATGGCTAAAGGAACCGTCTGTGCTTGGGCCTGCGTTTGAGGATCGTGTGTCTCAAGATGAATTATATACGCACCTTCAAGATCAGCCTTTGGCTTGGATGGATCGATTTTCGGCTGGTCGTCATCATCAAGGGTACTTGTTCCAAAAGCAGCAGGAGGATGAAGAACCCGTTGTCCTTTCCTTTTCCTAGAACCTCTTGAGTCTTAACTTGTTTTTCCTATGCCTGGTTATTTACGACCGCTTTGGGATCTTTCGTATTGGTTTGGAATTCAACCAGAACCTTTTTCCATGTGGGGAGGTTGGACGTTGATGGCTTTGTTTGGCCTTCTTGTAGTTGGCGGACTTGTCTGTGTTGTATTGCTCCAACGAGGAGGAACCATGGAAAAAGATCAACGCCGAATTTTGCGACGCGTTAGAAATATTTTGCTTACCGCTGGTTGTCTTGGTTGGCTTCTTTACGGACTCGTATGGGAGCGCGTTCCAGTTTTGGGCATGCGCATTTTTTTCTTGGTATGGTTGTGCGTGCATGTTTATTGGGCGTATCGCATTTGGCGGTTTGCTGCACGAGAATTGCCCGCGAAACACAAGGTTGATGCAGAGCGCGCGGCTTATGAAAAATGGCTTCCAAAGCCTAAGCATTAAGCATGGCTGACGAGCGAAACAAAACAGGGCGCCGTGGTGAAGATTTTGCTGCGGCGTTTTTGGTTCAAAAAGGATTTCGTGTGGTCGCACGTAACTGGCGTTGTCGTTTTGGAGAAATTGATTTGATCGTGGAGCGCGGTGGCGAGATTCGTTTTGTGGAGGTGAAGTGCCGTCGATCCACGACCTTCGGTTATCCGGAAGAATCCATCACAAAAACAAAACGCCAGCATCTTCGCTCGGCGATTGAATGCTGGCTTCATGCTCATCCCGTTTCTATTTATCAGGCGGATGCCATCGCGCTTTTAGAAAAGGTGGATGGTCGGTTTGATGTTTCTTGGATTGAAGGAATTTTATAAGGTCTCGTTTTTTGGCGCGCGAGGGGAGTAGAGCGTGTTGCGAATTTTCCAGGTATCAATCCATTGCCCAATCCCTTTTTCGTCTCTCTTATGTTGGACGGTTATTTGCGCTTGCGACCAACTCACAAGAGAAGCAAATGTGATTTTATAACGACCGCGTACCACGATGTAGCGGAGTTGATTTTGTTTGACGGCGCGCTGGACAGTTCGAGGACTGACTCCGAATAGACGGGCTGCTTCGGTGATCGAGAGTCGAACGGTTTGTTCTTCTTTCGGGTTTTGTTCCTTGTTTTCCATTGGATGAGTGTAGCATCCATTCTATTTTTGTCTAGTCTATTGTGGACAAACGTGTTTCTTGGCTCTTGATTTATTTGAGGAAATGATTGTCTTTTTTTGGTTTTTGCCGTATTCTTTGATCCAATCCGATCAGGGAAAAAAGGCCTCGGAACCCCTTTTTCCTTGTGACGTGTCATGAAACCCGCATGACGCCACTTTTAGACCAGTACCTCCTGTTTCGTATTCGTACCCGAAGGGATAAAGAGGCATTTGGCAAAATTTACGATCGTTATGTCCAAGCGATTTATCGATTTGCGTTTTTGAAGCTTCCGTCTCGAGAGCTTGCGGAGGATATTACGGCAGAGACATTTTTACGTTGTTGGCAAGCGATTCAAGAGAACAAAGAAATCTCTCATCTTCGCGCTTTTTTGTATAAGATTACTCGTAATTTGATTGTGGATACCTACCGCCGCCAAGAGCCAACAGTTCAGCTCTCTGTAACGTTTTCGGATGATTTTACGTCTTCTTCTATAGAACTTGATGTTTCAGATCAGGCCCGATCCAAAACGCGGATGGAGGCGAGCGCAGATGCGGCATTGATGATTCAGCGCATCCGTCGCCTCAAAGAGGACTATCGCGATGTGATCATGCTCCGGTTAGTCAATGAATTGAGCTTTGGTGATATTGCGCAAGTTCTTGAGAAGAAAACGGGTCATGTGCGCGTTATGTACCATCGGGGCATGAAGGCGTTGGAACTGTTGGATAGTTCAGAACCAAAAGATACAAGTTCGTTATTATGAGCAAACGCACGATTGAACAACAATTGCGTTCCCTCCGAGAGGCTGGGAACGGCATTTGTGTTCGTCGTGAATGGGTAGAAAAAACACGCGAGACTCTCATGATGCAGGTGCAGAACACGATGCCGATTGCCCCAACTCCTTTTTGGAAACATGTTCGTGAGAGCGTGCGTCCGTTTGCGGCTCCGATGCGTATTCTGGTTGTGATTCGTCGCCAAGCTCTTGCAGTGCTTTCTATTTTTGGTCTTGTTGCTGGTGGTGCGCTTACGAGTGTTTCTGCGGCAGACAATGCATTGCCTGGCGATCTTTTGTTTTCTGTGAAGATTGCAGCAGAACAAACGCGACTTGCTTTTACAAAAGATAAAACGGAACGCTTGAAATTAAAAACTGAATTCGTTGGTCGTCGCGGACAAGAAATCAAAACGATTGCCAATTCTGACATGCCAGAAAAGCAGGAGCGCTTGCAGGAGGCCACGGATCTTGTGAAGCGTGATTTGGATACGGTTAAAACACAGCTTACAGAGATGACGACGCAATCCACGCCTATGGAAGCTGCGAATGCGGCCAAACTCGTGGATCAGAAAAGCGGGGAGTTGATGCTGGTTTTGAAAGACGCGAAAGAAAATATTCCAGCTGATATTCGTCCACGAATTGTTGCGGCAGAAGTTGCGGCAGTCAATGTTGGTGTGAAAGCCGTGCAGATGATGATTGATACAAAAACGAATCCAGATTCGAAAGATGTGGTTACGGATGCCGAGCTTAAAATTTCTATTCAACAAAAAGTTGATGGATTGCAAAACAATGTGACAGAAGTGACGCAGAAATTAAGTACCACGGTTTCTTCGACCTTGGCTCTTGTGGTCCCATCCGCAGCTTCTTCAAGTTTGGCACAAATCGTGACCGCAAAAGAAACGCTGGTACAGACACAGCAATTGTTGGAAGAAAATAAATTGGATCAGGTTTCGGATAAATTAGTGGAAACGTCTCGGGCGATTGCCACGGCCGAACGAGGTGTGGAGGCTGCAATTGCAACAGCTGTTCCGGTTGTGTCTTCTTCTACTGGGGCGGTGACATCAACCCCAGCACTTGCTGCAACGTCGACCTCGACCGCAGCTGTTTCAAGTTCATCCACAGTTCCTCTTGTGTTGCCAGGTCCTTCTTCAAGTACATCATCTTTAAAGCCGTAGAAACCGATACCCCACAACCAGGGCGTCTGTGTTTTACACGGTCGTCCTGACGGGTGGGGGATCAAGATTTTTCTTCGATCCGATATCCGTTTTGTTCCCGATTTGGATTTAAAGGTCGATTCTCGTTTAATACGAGAGATCCAAATCTTTCAGTCATATCCAAAATCTACTGAGAGTCACGATTCATTATTGGATCGTCCTCTCACAAAGAACCCCTTGAAAAAGGGAGTTCCACTATGAACTTAGCCAAAAAACTTTTTTCCGGCTTTGTGACGTTCACGACGATTCTCTCAACAGTGTTCATGGGTACGCTCTCCTTTGCAGGAGCCGCGTCCGCAGCCGCTGTTTCCGGAGATTTGATCAAAGCGTCCATGCCATCGGTGTATTACTACGCCGCAGACGGAAAGCGATATGTGTTCCCACATGAGAAGACG
>CAYUCD010000033.1:4944-7402 GCA_964443265.1 uncultured Gammaproteobacteria bacterium
CTTCTCCTGGTATAAAGATTTCTCGACCGTAAAGACCATTACGGATGCAGAACTCGCTAATATCGGACTTGGGGGCAACATCACGATCCGCCCTGGTACGAAACTTATCAAAATCACAACGGATCCAAAGGTGTATGCTGTCACAAAAGGCGGCGTGCTCCACTGGGTCTCGACCGAGGCAATTGCCATCTCTTTGTACGGTGCAAATTGGGCCAAAATGGTGGTTGATGTCCCGGATGCTTTCTTCACCAACTACTCGGTTGGATCTGCTGTTTCTTCCGCAGTCCACCCGGATTGGACCCTTATTCAATACTCAGGCTCCACAACGAAATATGTCGTTTGGGGTGGCCAGAAGCGAGCGTTCGCCTCTGATGCCGCGTTTTCTGCTAACGGGTACAATGCAGCAAACGTCTTAACAACCACTATCACCTATCCGTCCGGTTCCGATGTGACGGCCAAGGAAGCTGACCTCGCGAATATCGTGGCAGCTGGTGGTGGCTCCGGATCTATTGGCGGTGGCAGCATCACAGCCACGTTGGCGTCTGATACGCCAGCTGGTTCGACGCTTCCAAAGAACGCCATGTCCATTCAGCTTGCGAAGTACAACTTCACAGCTGGTTCTAGCGATGCAATCATCACGGGTTTGAAGATCCATCGCGTGGGCACAGGTGCGGCCTCTGACTGGGCGAATGTGTATGTGTATGATTCCAACGGCACGCGTTTAACAACGGGCCGTACGATCAACTCCACATCGCACACAGCAGAATTCAATTCCTTAAACGTGACGGTTCCAGCAGGTCAAACCAAGTCCCTTGTCATCCAAGGTGATCTTTCGACTCCTTCCACAACGGGAGGTGTCCATGCGTTTGAAATCGTTGACGCGGCTTCTGTCGTGATCACCGGTTCCGGGACAGTCTCTGGTGCGTTCCCAGCACGTGGCAACACGTTCACTGTCGGATCCTCCAGCGCTGCTCGTGTCGATATCAAAGTTGGTACCACGCCATCCAATCCAAACATTGGAGCGAAAGAAGTTGAAATTTCCAACTTCCAAATTGTTGGTAACACCAATGATGTCGAAATTCGTCGCATTACATTGATCCAGGCAGGTACGATCACCAACACGGATATCGCTAACTTGAAGCTCTATCAGGGCACCACATTGGTTGCTCAGACAGTCGCTTTGGCTGGTGATAAAATTGTGTTGAACTTTGATACCCCATTCCAAATTGGAGCAGGTATCACAAAGGTCTTCTCTTTGAAGGCTGATGTTGCTGGTCGTTCCAGCCGCACCATCAAGACGTACGTTGAATATACAACAGACGTGTATGCCATTGATAAAGTCTATGGCACAGGCGCGAATGTTGATATTGCAACCAATGGTACGTTTGATGGCTCTAGCACCAATTACATCGAAGTCACCACACAAGGCGGTCAATTAACTTTCTCCTTCAATGGTCCTTCTGTGACCAATGTTGCGAAAGGTTCTTTGGGTCTTGTCATGCACAAATTCGCTTTGACTTCTCAAGAGAACGATCTTGAGATCAAAGAATTGAATTTTGCTGTGACTTCTACCACGGGTTCCGGAAACGCCAAGGTTAAGGGTGCGTCTGGTACGGAATATTTCCGCAACATTCGCGTCAAGAACTTGGACACAGGAACAACGGTCATGGGCCCAGTGTCTATGGCTTCCACAGTGGCCTCCCCAGCAACAGGTACGGGTGTGATCCGTATGACGGATGCCTTTACCTTGCGCGCTGGTCAGACCATGAACTTGGCTCTTGTCGTTGACTTGGCCAATTCTGAAGATGCTGATGCCGGCTTCTATACGCCAGGTGTTAACAAATACGCAGTCTTGATGGCGAACAGCGTTGGTACGTTGTTCAACTCCACGGCTGTTCGTATCATCAACACGGGAGAATATCTCGCTGTTGGAAAAATTGTCCCAAATGCAACAAGCACGGGTAATGACTTCACGGTCAAGACCTCTAGCTTGACAGTGAGCCTTGCTTCCACCCCAGCTTCTGGCTCGGTTGTGAAGAAACAGGCCAATGTTCCATCTGCAGCCTTTGTGTTTGCAGCTGGTGCACAGAGCGACGCAACAGTGACTGCTATGACTGTTACAGGTTATGGCAGCGCAGCTGGTACGACCTACACGGTCGCTTCGTTCGATGACTATGTTAACTCTTGTGCGTTGTTTGATGGCGATACGCAACTCGGTACGTCTCAAATCCCAGATGGTACGTTGGGTACCATGGCTTTCTCCAGCTTGAACTGGAAGATTGCTAAGGGCACGAGCAAGATTTTGACGGTCAAGTGTACGATCAGCTCCAATGTTTCGACCACGGGTTATTATCATGTTGGTATTTCCTCTTCGGGCGTTACTGCTCAGGATGGCGACTCCAACACGATCTCTACGGTTCCATCATCCAACATCAACGGAACGACAACCGGTCCTTCC
>CAYUCD010000034.1:0-7314 GCA_964443265.1 uncultured Gammaproteobacteria bacterium
TCACTTTGTCACCTGTAGCCTTGGCGCTTAAACCAATGTAGCCATGTTGTTCGGATTCAGAAACGGTTGTTTTTGGAATAAAGATCTTTACGTTGTTGCTATAGACCCCGCAGGAGCCTCCAAGATACTGACAGGCGCGGAAAAAATAGGTTTTGCCACCTTCTAGTCCTGTCCATAGATCGTTTCGTACGGATGGTTCAGAGAGATAGTGATATTCGTCGCCCGGATAAATAGGGTTTTCATGTTCAGCGACTACCACCTTGAAGCCGTTTGGAGTGTCTACTTCGTTTGTGGACCAGTTTAATTTTACTCCTTCATCCGTAACCTTAGCTGAGAGTGTGATTTTTCCAATAATAATTGGTTTTGGCGTTTCCACGACCCCACTTACGACCTTTAAAATATCAACTAATCCTTTTAAGGCGATTACTTGTCCGGAAGGATGGACGTAGTACGCTTCGCCGTGCGCTTGCACTTGAAGAACGATTTTTCCTTTGAGTTGTTTACTTAGGGTTTTGTCTCCGTTTTGGAGTTTTTCCAGATCTGCATTGGTAATACCAATGATCCATTTTTTCCAATCTAATTCTGCTACTGGATTTTCTTTTGGAATTTCTTTTTTGATGGCGGGCTTGCTTTCTGCAGGTGATTTCGTCGCCTTTACAAGGCGGCTTCCCATCCAGCCTATTTTTTCTCCTACTTTGACCTTGTACCACCCGTCTGTTTTTCCAATGATTTGAATTTTTGTGTTCCCCGGAGCAATGCCTACTGTTTCGGAGTTTGTCATGCATGGACGAATTCGTATCCGAGCACCTGTGATGGTTGTCCCAGTGATGTTTTGATCATATACAGGGTCTTGTTCGCAACCATCTGAATTGGCGTAGACTTCAGGCGCGAGCAGGAAAAGCGATCCGGCTCCTGCAAGTGCTAGAATAAAAGCAAGGGCTTTTTTCATAAGAAAAACAATAAATGGATCAAAAGGTGACTTATCTAACGTATCATACCAGCCTAAAAAGCAAAGGTTACATTTATTGACGGGTTTTGGCTTGTGCGTCATTCTGGAATGAGCCTTTTTATTTATTGATCACATTTTATGCCCAATCCATTTGTTGGCGATATCATGGCTTTAGCCAGGGAGAATGATAACTATCGCCAGGAGCTTGTTACCGCGAATTTTGCTCAGGTTGTGTTAATGAGTATTCCAGCAGGAGGAGAAGTTGGAGAAGAGGTACATGAGGACACGGATCAGGTTCTTTTGTTTACAGAAGGCACGGGTAAGGCAGTGCTGAGCGATGTGTCGAATGATATTTCCATGGGGTCGCTTGTGGTTGTGCCTATGGGAACAAAGCATAATTTTATTAATACTGGGTCTGGTGATTTAAAGATTGTGAGCGTGTATGCGCCTCCGCATCATCCAGTTGGTACGATCCACAAAACGATCGCAGATGCACAGGCAGCAGAAGCCGCGGAACACAAAGCATAACTATGGCGGATGAACCAAAGCGAGAAAAAATTCGCATTTCCACGGATCAGATTGTTCAAAAAGTGAAGGAGCTGATTCGTGAGGGAAATGTGCAACGATTGATCGTCCAAAACGAAGAAGGAAAAACGTTGATGGAAATTCCTATGACGTTTGTGGTGATTGGTGTGATGGCAGCGCCGATTCTTGCAGCGCTTGGTGCTTTGGCTGGGATTCTTGCGAATTGTACGCTGATTATTGAACGCAAAGATTAATTGTATGATGGATGATCGATCTGTTTTGACGTTTTTGTTTGAGCTCGGGCAATTACGCCGCATCAAACACGAGGGATGGCGACTTGCTGGCATTGAGCATCCAGATAGTGTTGCAGAGCATTCGTTACGTGCAGCGCAGATTGGGTTTGTGCTTGCGGTTTTAGAGGGCTTTGCATCTCCAGAAACAGTGGCGGCCATGCTTGTGTTTCATGATGTGGGGGAGTGTCGCGTTGGCGATATTCATAAAGTAGCGAATCGTTATACCAAGGTAGACGAAGAGGGCGCGGTACGGGACCAAACAACGTCTTTGGACACGTTAGGCCAGAAGATTTTTGATTTATGGCTGGATGTGGAAGAGCGCAAAACGCAGGCAGGTCTGATTGCTAAAGATGCGGATTATTTGGAGCAGGCGTTGCTCGCAAAAGAATATATGGAACATGGGCATATGGCAGCAGAAGATTGGATTCACAATATTCAACCGCGTTTGCGTACAGAGTCTGCAAAACGATTGATTGCGTTGCTTTCTGAAGTTGGATCAACGGATTGGTGGAGGGGATTGAAGAAGTTGGAGAAAACGATTGAATAAAAAAAGATGCCCTGTGGGGCGTCTTTTAGTCCGCCTTCGCTTAAGCTTCGGCGGATTTCGCAGAGTGAGCCTTTTGAAGCTCAATTTTTTATCCATTCTTTGAGTAGGCGCAGAGCTTCGTCTCTGGATTTTATTTCGCCTCTGTCACGTTCTTCCTCGATTTTTTGTAAGAGCTGGCCAACACGCGGACCAGGAGCGAGTCCCAAGTCCAAAAGATCTTGTCCCTGGACCAGGGGAGTGAAGGTTTCTTCTAATTTGAAGTCTTTTACGATTTTGGCAAAAGCTTTTCCTGGTTTGAATGGTTGTTTTTTGATGTTTTTAATGCCTCGACCAAAGTGATCTGCTTCTGCGACTAAGAGGAGCACGCGCCAATCCAATGGTTTGATCTTTTTCATGAGGCGTCGCACAGAGCTAGCGTATTTATCTGCGTTCCAATGTGTTTTTTCTTTTTCTTGATACTGCAAAAATGGACGCAAATGATATTCTGCGATTTTTTCTGCGGCGTGCGTTATCTCTCCACCAAAAATCCAATGATCGCACAGGGCTTTTGCTGGTTCTTTGCCTGCTGCTTCATGGCCTAAGGATCGAATGCGCGGAATGCCATGCTTTTCTCCAGGAGCTGTGGTTGTTGCTTTGCCAAGATCGTGGCACAGGGCACCAATCAAGGTCTGAAGTTTTTGTTCGTCTGTGAATTTTTTGCCTTTGAGTTTAAGGAGGGCTGCGGCGGAGTCGAGAACCATCATGGTATGAATCCACACGTCTCCTTCTGGGTGCCATTCGGGTTCTTGAGGTGTTTTGGTTAAGATATCGAGTTCTGGGTAGTCGCGTTCGATCACACCTATTGTGCGCAGAAACTCAAACCCAAGCGAAGGCTTGCTGGATTTGAGAAAAAGTTTTTTCAATTCTTCGGTAATGCGTTCTTTGGAGAGCTCTTTGGTATCACCTCGTTTGACCATTTTCTTCATCAGCTCCACGCTTTTTGGATCAGGGGTTAATTGAAAGCGTGCGATAAATTGTGCGGCGCGATACAAACGCAGAGGATCTTCTTGAAACGTGGTTGGATCAACCACGCGGAGGATGTTGTCTTTTAAATCTTGTGCGCCATGGAATGGGTCAAAGAATTCGCCGGTTAATGGATCTGCGGCCATGGCATTGATCGTAAAATCACGCCGACGTGCCGCTTCTTCCAGGCCCATGTTTGGATCGCTTTCCACGAAAAAACCTTTGTGGCCCTTGCCAGACTTGGATTCACGACGTGGGAGAGAGATATCCAGCTCATAACCTTTCGCGACATGCACTTTGAGGGTTCCAAATGATTTGCCGACCATGTCTACTTTTTTTGGAAACAAGAATGTGAGTTTTTGTTCGAGTTGCTCTGGGTCTACGCCGAAAATTTCGAGGTCTGCGTCTTTTGGTTTTTCTCCGCGGATCGCATCACGTACAAAACCGCCCACCAATAAGGCGCGCGGAGCTTGTGTTTGCGATTGGGGCATGTTTTGAATTTCATGCGCGATCCTCACGAGGAGGGGACGGAGGATTTTATCTTGTGTTTTGAGCCAGGGTCCTTTTGCCGTTTTTGGCGGCATACGATTATTTTTCAAAAAGGCGTTTCGCGATGTCGATCCAAGATTCTCTGATCAAATCAGCGTGAATTTGACGGTTGATTTTTTCGACAAGCTGTTTTGGGAGCTCTGCCTCTAAAACGTGGCAAAGATCTGCTGGCATTACGAGATCGATATAAACTACCTCTTTTTCTTTGGCTTGTTTCGCGAGACGTTCTCCCATTTCGCGCACAATACGTTTTATACGTTCTTCTTTGTGGTGATCTTCTGGAGCGTTGATTGAATTGGTGCCGATATTAATAAAACCGCCTTCGTTATCGCTTTTTAACTCCTCTTTTTTTTCAAAACGGTCGCACTCTTCGATAATATTATCTTTTGCGAAAAGAAAGATCACTTCTGTGTGGCTTCCGAGCACGATCAATGTTGGATGAACGAATTGTGGAATTTCGCTGGGGAGTTGCATAGGTTAAAAAGTGAAGCGATCGAGAAAATTTTCAAATGGGCAGGCGTAATCCTTGGAAGCGTGCAGACATTTGGCGATCGCGGTGAGTAATGGCGCGTTTATCTTTTTTGTTTGCATGATTTTTGTGGCGATATCTACGGCGTCCAAACCTTCAACCGTGGTTAAGCCCAACGCTTTTGGATCTTTTGTTGTGGCTTTGACCAAAAGTTCGCCGTAGCTACGATTTCTTCCGTGCGTAGAAAAGCCTGTGACGATTAAGTCGCCAACGCCAGCAAGTCCAAACGCGGTTTCTTCTTTTCCGCCAGAAGCTTTAAGGAGTGCGCGCATTTCTTGCAAAGCGATGGTTAGGATCATGGCTTTGGCATTGGTCGGAAGGCTCATTCCATCGCACATGCCCAGCGCAATCGCGTAAACATTTTTCAAGGCTGCGGAAACACCCACGCCTTTTATATCTTTTGAAATGGCGACTTTTGCTTTTTTTGTTTGCAACAGCTTTTGAATGGTTTTTGCGCTTTGTTCATCTGCACTTGCGACCACAAGGCCTGTTGGGGAGCCAGTTGCGAGATCTTGCGCAATCGCTGGACCACCAACAATGCAGATGCGCTGTTTTATTTCTTTTGCGAGAGGCGCTTGCAAAACTGGAGGCAAAAGACGCAGAGGATCAAGTCCTTTGCTGATGTTCACTAAAACGGTTCTCTTTGAAAGATGCGGAGCGATTTTTTTGAGTGTGCTCTTAATGAATACAGATGGAATGACAATGAACACGATTTCGGCTCCTTGGATCGCTTCCTCAATATTTGTTGTTGCTCTTATGTTTTTCGCGAACGTGATTTTTGGAAGATACGTTGGGTTTTCGTGTTTTTCGTTGATGTTTTTGATGACACTTTCATCAATATCAAAGAGGCAAATGCGATGACCCAGGTGTTCCACGTGTTTGGCAATGGCGCTGCCCATGGCTCCGGCGCCTAAAATAGCTATAGAAGACATACGCCTCGAGTATAGATGATCCACTTGGCGAAAGAAAGTAATGGGATTGACAAAAGGCGCTTTTTTGGGCATTCTTTCTTATTCGCTCCTTCCAACCAACCGCGGAGGTGACCCGTGACTCAGCCTGACCCCACGTCTCAGCAACCATTGCCGTTCCCGGCACCGGCTCCTCGTCCTGGTTCCATTGCTACGGTGGATGATGCGAACAAGGCTCTGTGCCAGATTCGCGATGCTCAGGCTCAGGTGCAGCGCATCAAGGAAACGCTAGATGCAGAGGTCGCAAAGCTTACGGAGAAAGCTGCTCAGGACACGGCTCCGCATCTGGCACTGATCGAGGCGCAGGTCTCCTCGCTCTTCGAGTGGGCCACGTCCAATCGCGAACAGCTCGTGAAGCCGAAGACCAAGATGATCGAGCTCGTGCAAGGCATCCTGCGGTGGATGGAGAGCCGGGTGTCTGTGGTCATCGAGGATGAGGAAAAGGCGAAGAAAAGCATTCGTCGGCAGCGCTTTGTTCGATTCTTCTTGCGCAAGAAGGAGGAGATCAGCAAGACCTTGCTCAAGAAGGATCCGGAGCGTGCCAAGAAGATCGCTGGCATCAAGTTCGTGGGCGGAGAAGAGGAGAACTTCCTCATTGAGATCAATGGTGGTCTTGAGCCCCTGACTCGCAAGATCGAGGAGCTTCTCAAGCTTCTTTCGCCTGCGTAGCGTCTTCGGACTTTGATAGCGCCTCGCAGAATCGTGAACTCCTCCGGCTCGCTTCGCTCGCGTCGTCAGACACCACGATTTTGCTTTGCGCCACCAAAGTCCTCCGTGTATTTTTTTTCTTTCGAAAAGCCCCCCGTTTCTGGGAGGCTTTTTTTATTCTTTTTTCCAGAGGCAACGATCTATTTCGTGATGATCAAGACACCGTGCTTCGTAGGTGATGTTTGCCTGAGACTGTTCGATTAGTACAAGCGGATCGTTGATGGATACAGGATGGCCATCTCGAAGGCGCTGAGTACGCGTGGCGTTGTATTGATGACAAACACTGCACACAGCACGTGATCGTTGAATGATGGTTTCAGGGAGCGCCATAATGGCAGCTGCAGTTGGGAAAAGAACACCGCGGAAATCCGTGTCTAGACCAGAGAGGATGATAGTTTTTCCTTTGCGTACTTCTTGCTCTAGGATGGCGACGATTTCTGGTGGAAAAAATTGAACTTCGTCGATCCCAATAACGCTTTTGCCTATCATGGCTTGGGTCAAGGCCATAAGATCACGCGCATCAACAGCGACTGCATCCAGCAGAAGGCCGGATCGGGACTGGACTTGGGTTGTACGGGTATCCAAAGCTGGACGCAGACAAACAAGAGGAATGCCTTGTTCTCGAAAGATATGGAGATGACGTACGAGTTCCAGGGTCTTTCCGCATGCCATTGGTCCGGTGAAAAAGGTGATGGATCCTTGGTTTGATGCGAGAAGGGGGAGAGAAACCATATAACTGCCTTAGAATACCACACACGTTTTTGGACGTCTTTAGGTTTGACAGAATCCGCTTTTTTCGACAAGATTCACATCTGTCCTTTTGAGGAGGAGAACATGCCAAGGTGCTCGAAACCTGATTGGGATCGGGCTATGAGCCTGGTTCAAACCGTTTCCTTGGATCTAGAACTCGTAACTTCGGATGACGGGGCGCCTCGCCTCTACTTGTTTCTGGATCTGAAGTTGCCGCATGAAGCGCATTACGCCTCGCTTCTTGGGCTTCCTGTGCGTCTTCGCTTTGATGCACGTGTGCCCATCCGGCGTCGTGTGTTCTCTGGCCACTTCTCGTTTCTGCCGGAGTTGGGACAGGGCATCTTTGTTCCGCCCCGTCTTCTTCCGCTTCCTTCGTTCCTTGCCAAGGGGCCAGCTCGGCTTGTTCGGAGCATTGAGTTCTACTCGATTCACGGTTGTAAGGAAATTCCCAATACGACCTATTGCGAGCCCCTTCCCTCGTAGCTCCACCCTCC
>CAYUCD010000035.1:0-7175 GCA_964443265.1 uncultured Gammaproteobacteria bacterium
GGCCATCGTAGCCATGAATCCAAAAGACGGAAGTATCTTGGCTCTCGTTTCCTTACCCGCCTTCAACAACAACGATTTCGCAGGAGGTGTTTCTTCCACGGTTTATCAGGCCCTGACAAAAAATCCGGACCAACCGCTCTATCCAAGAGCATGGGCCGGAACATATCCGTCTGGCTCCACCGTAAAAATTTTGATTGCAGCAGGAGCACTTGCAGAAAAGGTCATCACGCCAGTGACGAGCGTATTTTCAAGTGGGGGACTGCGCATTGGGCAATGGTTTTTTCCGGATTGGAAAGCAGGAGGTCATGGAGCGACCAATGTGAGAAAAGCCATTGCTTGGTCTGTAAATACGTTCTTTTATACGATCGGCGGAGGGTACGAGTCTTTTGTGGGATTAGGACCGGATCGTTTGCAAGAATGGATGCGGCGTTTTGGACTCGGATCCAGAACAGGAATAGATTTGCCGTTTGAAGGAACCGGATTTGTACCAACAAAAGAATGGAAACAAAAAACAAAAAATGAAATGTGGTTTGTTGGAGACACCTATAATCTTTCTATCGGCCAAGGAGACTTGCTGGTAACACCTCTTCAAGTGGCGTCCTATACAGCAGCCATTGCAAACGGAGGAAAAAAAATAACACCTCACCTTGTGAGCGCCCTTGGAGATGACCCGCCGCTTGTTTACGCAAACGCCCCCATTCAGGGGATGGATAGTGCGTCTGTGGAAGTCATACGGCAAGGCATGAAAGAAGCAGTTGCCTATGGATCTGCGCGCGGGGTGGGGGGATTAAATTTTTCTGTTGCAGGAAAAACGGGAACGGCCCAATGGTCCAGCGACAAAAAAACGCATGCCTGGTTCACAGCCTTTGCTCCTTTTGAATCCCCAGAGATTGTGGTGACCGTTCTGCTGGAAGAGGGGGGTGAAGGATCGAGTGTCTCTGTCCCTGTTGCGCGCCAAGTCCTTCAAGCCTGGGGGGAACTTAAGGCGAGCCGCGGTGGACAATTCTAGTTGACAAGAAAAACCACCCTCGATATGGTGGAAAAACCGCGTGCGCGGATTTTATTGCGCGCGCTTTTCATTCTCTCTTTCATCCTTTTACGGTACAATCCAACTTGAAATGTATGCCAAACGTAAACTATGTCAGTGCGGAAGGACTGGAAAAGCTCAAACAAGAGCTTCAAGAACTAAAAACCGTAAAACGCCAAGAAGTGGCTGCGCGTATTGAAGTGGCAAAAGCGCTAGGTGATCTTTCGGAAAATGCCGAATATCACGAAGCAAAAGATGAGATGGCAATGATTGAAAGCCGCATTTTTGAAATAGAAGACATCTTACGGAATGTTGCTCTTATTGAAGCAGAAACCGGAGCAAAGGGCGTGACACACGTTGGCTCAACGGTCGTGGTTATCGTAAAAGGCCAAGAAAAAACATTTACCATTGTTGGATCAAACGAAGCAGACCCAACCACAGGAAAAATCTCAAATGAATCACCCATTGGTGGAGCGCTCTTGGGCGTAAAAAAAGGCGACAGTGTCGAGGTGCGTACACCTGGAGGATACACGACCTACGAGGTCAAAGAGGTTAAATAATAAAATACTATGATCGATGAAGCGCACGTTCGCCGAGAAAAATTGGAGCAGCTCCAAAAACGCGGCATAAATCCCTTTCCGCAAGATGCAGAGGAAGGGGCAAAAATTGGCGATCTGCTTGCTTCCTTCGATGAATGGACCGAGGAACAGCGAGAAACACGTATCTGCGGACGTATTCTTACCATTCGCGTCCACGGCGGGATGATCTTCGGAGATGTCCAAGATGTAACAGGAAAAATCCAAATCGTTTTAAAGCTTGATGAGATCGGGGAAGAATCCTTCAATCTATTTCGCGATACGCTTGATCCAGGAGATTTTGTGGAATTTGTCGGTGTGCCCATCACCACCAAAAGAGGGGAACGTTCGCTGATGGGTTCTGCCTGGCGCCCGCTTGCAAAAGCCTTACTGCCTCTTCCAGAAAAATGGCACGGACTTAAAGATGTAGAAGCGCGCTATCGTCAACGCGAGTTAGATCTCATCGCAAACCCAGAAGTACGCGAACACTTCATCCAGCGCTCAAAGCTCGTTTCATCTCTTCGTCACTTTTTAGACGATCGTGGGTTCTTGGAAGTGGAGACGCCCATGCTCCATCCGATTCCAGGCGGAGCAAATGCCAAACCCTTTATCACGCACCACAATGCGTTGAACACGGATTTCTATCTACGCATTGCGCCAGAACTTTATCTTAAGCGATTGCTCGTGGGCGGATTCGAACGTATTTATGAGGTTGCGCGTTGCTTCCGCAACGAGGGGATTGATTTCGCCCATAATCCTGAATTCACACAAATCGAATTGTATTGGGCTTATGCGGGCAAGGAGCGTTTCATGGTCTTTTTAGAAGAGATGCTCACCACGATTATTCAAAATGCGTTTGGAACACTCGAGATACAACATGAAAAGGGGACACTGAATTTCACCGGACCATTTCCGCGCATCACATTTCGCGAAGCGGTTTTAGAGGCTTCGGGTATTGACGTGGATAAAATGCAGTCGCCAAAAGATGTGATCGAGGCGATAAAAAAAGCAAACATCAGCATTGATTTCAAATCCTGTGTCGGTCTCGACGAATACTTAGATGAGCTCTACAAAAAAACCGCACGCCAAGCCATGGTCGGCCCTGTGTGGGTCATGGACTATCCAATTCAAATGATGCCACTGGCAAACAGTTCTCTAGATGATGATACAAAGAGTGCGACCGCTCAACTCATTATTCACGGAACAGAAGTCGTCAAAGCGTTTTACTACGAACTCAACAATCCGATAGAACAACGCGCACGATTCGAAGAACAACAAAAACTGGCAGACAAGGGAAGCGAAGTGGCACAACGTATGGACGAAAGCTTTCTCACAGCCCTCGAGCATGGCATGCCACCTGCCGCAGGCATGGGCATGGGCATTGATCGTCTCTGTGCGCTCTTAACCGGTTCTCATAACTTAAAAGAAGTGATCCTCTTTCCCACCTTACGGCCTGAAAACCAAGAATAACTATGCTTGATCCAAAATTCATTCGCGAACACATCGATGAGGTGCGCGAGAACATCAAAAATCGCGGTGCAAACGCTGATGTAGACGCGTGGTTAAAGGCGGACGATACGCGCTTAGCGCTTTTGCGCGAAGTAGAAGATGCGCGCCGTGAACGAAACGCGATCGCGGACCAGATGCAAAAAGCCGATCCAAAAGATCGCCCGAATTTAATCGAACGTGGCAAAGCGCTCAAAGAGCAACTGGCAGAAAAAGAAGCCGCACTCAAAACGAGCGAGGAAGCGTGGAAAGAGCTCTTACTTCAGATTCCAAACCAAACACACCCTGACGCACCATTTGGAAAAGACGATGGTGAAAATAAAGAAGTAAAAGTTTTTGGAAAAGTAAAAAAACTTAAATTCGAACCAAAAACCCACGTAGAACTTGCCGAAGCCCGGGATCTGATTGATTTTGAACGTGGAGCAAAAGTGGCAGGCGCGAAATTCTATTTCTTAAAAGGAAAGTTAGCGTTGCTCGAACAAGCGCTGATTCAATGGACGCTAAAAGAAGCGGTTGCCGAAGGCTTTACGCCACTCATCACCCCGGACCTAGCGAGACAAGATGTGCTCATGGGAACTGGCTTTAATCCACGCGGTCCAGAGCAACAAATTTATAATATTGAGGGAACAGATCTTTCGTTGATCGCTACGGCAGAAATACCGATCGGTGGCTATCACATGAATGAAATTATTGATGAAGACAAACTTCCATTAAAATACGTAGGCCTCTCCCATTGTTTTCGTATGGAAGGAGGAGCGTACGGTCGAGAGTCTTACGGGCTTTATCGTGTCCATCAATTCGCAAAAGTTGAATTTTTCATTCTCTCAACCCCAGAACAATCTGAAGCACTTCACGAAGAATTGCGCCGTCTAGAAGAGCGAATCTTCACAAAACTTGGCGTTCCATTTCGTGTAGTCGATATCTGTACCGGAGACCTCGGAGGGCCTGCCTATCGCAAATATGATCTCGAAGCCTGGATGTGGGGCAAAAATGAAGGAAAGGGCGGCTGGGGCGAAGTCACAAGCACATCCAACTGTACGGATTATCAGGCACGACGATTGAATATTAAGATGCGTAAAAAAGACGGATCGCTCGAATATGTGCACACCTTAAATGGAACCGCTATTGCACTCTCACGTGGTCCAATCGCTATTTTAGAAAACTATCAGCAAGCCGACGGGTCGATTGAAGTGCCAGAAGTGCTTCGACCTTTTTGTGGCTTTGATAGTCTCTAATGCCACGCCCACAACAAAAAACCTGGATTGAAATCTCTGAAAGCGCGCTCGTGCATAATTTTCGCGTTCTCAAAAAGCAAGCTGCACCCGCACAGCCAATGGCGATCATCAAAGCAAACGCCTATGGACATGGAATACAAGAAGTCGCGACCCTTCTAAAAAAAGAGGCTGACTGGTTTGGAGTCGATTCAATCGAAGAAGCATTTCAACTCAAAAAAATAAACGTAAAACAACAAATTCTCGTCTTAGGCTACGTTCCTCTTGCACGCATAAAAGAGGCGGTGGATCACGGCATACATCTGACGGTTTCAACAGCAGTAACCATCCAAGAAATCGGACAACACGCAACAAAAAAGAAGCCAGCGCACATCCATCTTAAAATTGATACAGGACTCGTTCGCCAGGGGATTCAACCAAAAACCCTGCCAACATTCATCCGTCTTCTCAAAACGTTTCCCTGTCTTCACGTAGAAGGAGTGGCAACGCACTTCGCGAATATTGAAGAAACCGGACAAACAGGATTTGCAAAAAAACAGCTCGCAGCATTTCAAGAAGCGATCAAAACACTAGAAAAAGCGGGCTTCAACCCTCCATGGAAACACGCTGCCTGCAGCGCAGCGATTTTAACAGCGCCAGAGGCCCATTTAACGCTTGTACGGCTCGGAATAGGTCTCTATGGCCTCTGGTCTTCTAAACGGACACAAAGAGACGCGCCACGCGATACCCAGCTCAAGCCAGTGTTCACATGGAAAACGATCATTGCCCAAACAAAGGAAGTTCCCGCCGGAACAGCAATTGGCTATGGACTCACAGAACGCGTGAAACAAAAAACGCGCGTAGCGGTCATCCCCGTGGGCTATGCAGATGGATTTGATCGCAAACAATCAAACAAAGGGCAAGTTCTCATTCAAGGAAAACGTTGCAAGATCCTTGGTCGTATCTGTATGAATATGTGTATGGTGGACATTTCCCATCTTTCTCAAATACGCGAAGAGGAAGAAGTTGTTCTCATGGGAAAACAGGGGACAGAAGAAATAAGCGCAGAAAAAATCGCGCAGAAATGCCACACCATCCATTACGAAATCGTTAGTCGGTTATCGCCGCTTATTCTACGCAAACGCGTAAAATAATAAAATATGTACGCCGTTGTTCGCGAGCCAAAAGAAGTTTCATCAGAAACACGGACGCGCACCGTATTCCATCTCTTGGGTATCATTGCCCTGCTTGGTTGGCTCTTTGTGTTGTTTGCAAGTGATCTTTTTACCATCACCACCATTGAGGCGAGGGGATTGAAGGCATTGGATCCAGTAGATGTGAGTAGGGAAGTGTATGCCATCCTTGATGCGAGAACCAGTTGGAGACCTTGGTCTACGCGCCACAGTTGGTTTATTGATAAAAAACAACTGGAAGAGGAATTGCGCAAACGTCTCTTTGCAACAAAAGTGATTGTGGATAATTCCCGCTTCTACATTTTACGACTCTTAGTCGAAGAACGCTCCAATAAGCTCATTCTCCACTCTGGGAATCAATTCATCTGGGTAGATCTACAAGGAATCGCAACGGGCGAACTAAACGCAAATGACTTAAGTCGCGTTCGAGCTATTTTAATCGGCCAACAATTTATGGATCCAAACGATCCGCCGATCGTTCATAAAGATTTAGACGAACTTGTTGGCATAGGATATAGCGTGACAAACAACGAACAGATGAAAAAATGGATCACGATCGCCTCTGAATTAGCAAAACAAGGATTACCATATCGTGAAATTGATCCGCCAAAAGAAGGCAGCTCTGCATTACGTTTAATCAGCGCAGAAGGATATCCTGTATTGATTGATTATGAAGATCCGCTCGAACCGCAGATCAAAACATACAATGTGTTTAAAAAAACAAATCCAAAGGGTGTAAAGGTATCAGAATACATTGACGTACGCATCCCAGGACGCGTTTATATAAAGTGAGTTAAAAATTTCCACGTCTCAAGGTATGCTAGTACCCTTGGTTTCGTCCTAGGGCATTTTAAGACTTCGTCATTTTTCGCGTTTTTCAGATCTACGCAAATAATGACAGAGCAGGACTCTCGACGTGGTTTATTTTATGACTATGGTGTTTAACGACGCGAGTTTAACGAGCCGGAGGAGTTCATAGCCAGAAACATAAATTACGTCGAGAGCCCTATGAAATATGCAGATATGTAAAAACAAGGCATGGTACAAAGGGCGATGTAAAAGCACGCAGCATAAAAGCAGAGGAGAGATTAATTCTCCTTTATTAAGCTGAATAAAACCAAACTCAAGAAAACTATTTTTTAAGCGGTAGAGCAGGGGAAGGCCGTAAAATAAGGCTTTTTTGATAGGTAGGGTCGTATAAGGTATATTGTGCGACACATCTAATCCTGTCTTTATAGCGCTCTTCCCTCCTCTCTTTCAAAACAAAACTGCTCAGAAAACAAAAAAATAAAAAGTTGAAAAAATAAATTTGTGAAAAGCTACTCTGTCGTTTTACCCTACGTGATAAAAATCTCTAGAAAACTTTTTCCAAAAAAAATCATTCGAAAAAATTTCGCTCTTCTGCACAAGAGAATTAACCAGATGGGCTAAAACACAAAAAGAGGGGTATCCCCTGCTCCTCACCCCCTATACAGCCTTTCTTGATTTCCTGGCCTGTCCTTGATACTGTAGCCGCACACAAAAATATGCTTGAACCACACATTCGATGCCAAACAGGTGATGTCGCAGAAAACGTCTTTTTGCCGGGAGATCCTAATCGAATTCCTCTCATTACCAACCACTGGTCCGAAGTAAAAGAGGTTGCCAATAACCGTGGTCTTTT
>CAYUCD010000036.1:0-7106 GCA_964443265.1 uncultured Gammaproteobacteria bacterium
AAGCCAACAGCACGCATTCAAACATTGGCAGAAGATCGGCAAGAGGCACGCATAGCAAAAGATTGGGCACGTGCGGATCAGTTGCGTGCAGAGATTGAAGAAGCTGGTTGGCGTGTTTTGGATGAGGCTTCTGGTTTCCGACTTGAATCCCTGGAAGACTAGTTCATCTTGATTCGCATTTCTGGTATCATAGAGCCATGGCTAGCGGAGGATTTTTAGATACGAGTTCGTCTGAAACGAACGAAAGTTTAGCTGTACCAGCTTCTCTTCCAGAAGTTGCTCCAGAGACTCCGGTTGTTTCTCCGGAAGTTTTGCCCGAAGCTCCTATTGCTCCGGCGCCTTTAGAAGTTCCTGCGGAGGCGGTTGTCCCTCCTGTGCAAGAAGTTCCCATTGCCCCACCTGTTGAGCCTTTGCCTCCTGTTGAGGCACCTGAAGTTTCTCTAGCGCCTGTTATGGTTGCGGAGGAGGTTGCTCCCATTGCTCCGGTCGAAGCCTCGCCAGAAGACGCATTGCGTGCGCTTATGGCAGGAGAGGATGCTGATGCAAAAGCAGAACGGCAAGTTGAACAGGAAATGGAGCGCGGAGCCGCTTCTTCTGGGGAGCCTTCTGAGACACTATTAGAACAAGCGATCGATACAGGAGAAATTCCTTTGTCAGATGTAGAGCCTGAAGTTGCGCAGGCGATTCCAGACGTTCCAGAGGATCCTGATGTACATGCAGTTTCTAAGATTTTGGAAGAGGATATGGAAGATCTTTTGAAACACGTTTCTGATCGTTGGGTGGGTACAAAAGAACATGCCGCATGGAAAGATAAAGAAGCACTTTTGATACACATCCTTGTGCCTTTTGTTAAAAAGAGAACCCTTTCAGAAGCGCAGGCGCTTAAATCCGTTCGACAGTGGCTGCACGCGATTCCAGGTTTAAATGCATTTTTTTTGGAAAAAGCCGCTATTCAGAAAACGCAAGAATTAATGAAGTTGATCGTTGCGTCCGAAGTTCTTCCCGCTTAAATTCATGTCCATGATCTTTTGGCAATTTTCTCTTGCAACGCCCTCGGATAGCTGGGCGGCAAATGTCTGGTATCTCGCATCTGATCCTGTTTTTGCTTCCATTTTTTTTGCTTTTGGGATCACGCTCGTTCTATTTATCCTTTTATTCGTGATTCGATTTTTATTGCGACGACGTCTTTCGATTTTGCAAGCATTTCAAAATAAAGTTTTGTTGATTCGCGTGCCAAAGGATATTAAAAAGGAAGATACGCAGGGAGATAAGTCTCAGCAACAAATACAAGAACTTATCGGAGCTATGGAAGCTATTTTTGCGACCGTGGGCTCTCTAAAATCGTCTCAAGGCATACGTTCTTGGCTGTTTGGTGTTGGGGAGACGTTTTCGTTTGAGATCGTGGTGCATAAAGATAAAATATCTTTTTACGCGGTTGTTCCGGCTAAGCAACGCACGTTTTTTGAAGAACAAATTCAGGCGCAGTTTCCTTTTGCGGAGGTGGATGAGGTTCCAGACTATAATATTTTTTCACCTAAGGGCGTGGTTTTGGGGAGTTATATTGGGTTTCGGCGCCAACCCTTTTTTCCAATTCGCACCTATCGAAAATTGGAAAAAGATCCGCTCAACTCTTTAACAAACGCACTCGCCAAAGTGGATGGAGACGACGGGGCCTTGATTCAATACACATTGCGCAGCGCTCCGGGAAAGTGGCGTAAAGAAGGATTGCGGATTGCCCGCGCCATGCAACAGGGAAAGAAATATGCGGATGTTTTGGGTAAGAGCATTTTTAAAGATGTGGGAAAAGGACTTGTGCAGGCTGCTTCGTCATCCAAGACCGATAAACCACCAGAATCGTATCGCTTGTCTCCTTTGGAAGAAGAGATGGTAAAAGGGTTGGAAGAAAAAGCCTCAAAAGCTGGGTTGGATGTGAATATTCGTGTTGTGGTGGCTGCGCAGAGTCCGATGAAGGCACAGCAGTATTTGAATGACATTTTGAATGCGTACGGACAATTTAATATTTATGAATACGGGAATAGTTTTAAACATCAAACGCCTCGTTTTCAATCATCTTTGATTCGCGCATCGATTTATCGTCACTTTAGCCATGCGCATCGTTTGGTTTTGAATTCAGAAGAAATGGCATCTGTGTTTCATTTGCCATTACCTATTACGGAAACACCGAAAATTAATTGGTTGTTGGCGCGCAAAGCACTTCCACCGAGCAATTTACCAACCGAAGGGTTGTCGCTTGGCTATTCGGAATATCGTAGCCATAAGTATCCGGTCTTTATTAAATCTGAAGATCGTCGTCGACACGCCTATCTCATTGGTAAATCTGGTACAGGTAAGACAGATTTTTTAAAGGCCATGGCGCAACAGGATATTGAGCAAGGGCATGGAATTTGTATTATTGATCCACATGGTGATTTTGCGGATGACGCGCTTACGTTTGTACCAAAAGAACGCGCAGAGGATGTGATCTTCTTTGATCCTTCAGATTTTGAGCGTCCGCTTGGGTTGAATATGTTGGAGTTTGATCCACGCTATCCGCATATGCGGACGTTTGTGATCAATGAAATGTTGAAGATTTTTGATAAACTTTACGATCTCAAATCCACAGGTGGTCCGATGTTTGAAACGTACATGCGCAATGCTATTTTGTTGCTTATGGATGATCCGGCTTCTGGTATGACGCTTATGGATATTCCTCGCGTGCTCGCAGATGAGGATTATCGTAATTATAAACTTTCTAAATGTACGTCTACGCAGGTGAAAGATTTTTGGACTAAGGAAGCGTTGAAAGCGGGCGGAGAAGCGAGTTTAGCCAACATGGTTCCTTATATTACGTCCAAACTCGCGTCGTTTATTTATAACGATTACATGCGGCCGATTATTGGCCAACAAAAGACCGCGTTTAATTTGTATGATGCCATGAATGAGCAGAAGATTATTATTCTCAAACTTCCGAAAGGACAGATTGGGGATATGAATGCGTATCTGCTTGGTATGATCATGATTGGAAAGATTTTGGATGCAGCATTGCGTCGCGCAGAAATGCCACCAGAAGAACGCAAAGACTTTTTCTTGTATGTGGATGAATTCCAGAACTTTTTAACAGATTCTATTACGTCCATTTTATCTGAAGCGCGTAAGTATGGATTGTGCTTAACTATGGCGCATCAATTTATTGGTCAGTTGAGTGTGGGTGCGAATAAAGATACAGCGATTCGTGATGCGATTTTTGGAAACGTTGGAACCATGATGATTGGTCGTATTGGTATGGAAGACGCGGAGTTTTTGGCAAAAGAGTTTGCGCCTGTGTTTACAGAGTTTGATTTGGTGAACTCTGAAGCTTATACGTTTAATATCAAATTGTTGATTGATAACCAGGTGTCGCGTCCATTTAATTTGCATCCACCGCGTCCAAAGCGTCCAGAGACGACAGAACTTGCAACCATGATCCGCGAACTCTCACGTTATAAATATGGTCGTAAGCGCGAGCTTGTGGAGGCAGAAATGGAAGAAAGCCGTTTGGCGTTTGGCGCGCCAGCTGAAGAAGATGAAGAAGTGGAGGAAGAGCCTGAAGAGGAAGTACGTCCTGTGGAACCTGTAGAGGAGACGGCCTCTGAAGAGCAGACAGCGCCTGTAGAAGAAAATTCTACGGAGGAAGCTCCTGCAGAAGAAGACACGGCGAAAGAAGTCGTGTAAACTAGAGAAAGATAAAAAAAGAAAAATAAAAATAAAATTATGAAAAAGGATTCGCACGTCTCATTGGACGGGACGGATACCAAATTCGCGCTTGCCCGTCGTGTGATCGGACAATTGAAAGATCAATTAGACGCCCTTGAGGCGTTACTTGGAAATGAGGCGCCTGTGGAAGATTTAGAAGCGCGTTTACAGCCTCCGGATCAGGATTTTTTATCCTCGTATGTGGATAAACGAACCGTCGAAGGCGTGTTTGATGGAGAGTATATGATTGGGGAAGATGGAAAAAAGTATTTGGTTCCACCAAACTACGCGTCAAAATCAAAACTTGTTGAAGGGGATTTGTTGCGACTTGTGATTGATGGAGAAGGACGTTTTGTCTTTAAACAACGTGGACCGATTGATCGCATTCGTCTTGTTGGATCGCTTACGCAAGATGATCAAACGCAAAATTGGATGGCTGTGGCAGAAGGACGTAAGTATCGTTTACTTGGAGCAGCGGTTTCGTATTTTAAGGGTGAGGCAAATGATGAAATTGTTATTTTGATTCCAAAAGGGACGCCGTCTAAGTGGGCAGCTGTGGAAAATGTGATTAAGACAACCAAAGAAGAGAATTGGTAGAGTTTTTGTCTTGTTTTTTAGATCCCTTGCGTTGTTTTTTACGCGCGGGGTATCTTGCTTTTTGCTATGCCAACCTTGAGCCAAAAATACCGTCCAACCGTGTTTGCTGAAATTACCGGACAGGCCCATGTTACCGATACCTTGAAGAAAGAAATTCAAACGCAGACTTTAGGTCATGCGTATCTTTTTTCTGGACCGCGCGGTATTGGAAAGACGACCACGGCGCGTGTATTTGCTAAGGCATTGAATTGTGAAGAATTGAAAGATGGGGAGCCATGCAATGCATGTCCTTCTTGCGTTTCCGCGAACGAAGGCCGTTCATTGGATATTATTGAAATGGATGCTGCCACGCATACTGGCGTTGAAACGGTGCGTGAATCGATTATTGAACATGTGCGTTTTTCACCAGTGGTTGGCCGGCGCAAGATTTATATTTTGGATGAGGCTCATATGTTTTCGTCGGGTTCGTGGAATGCGCTTTTGAAGACATTGGAAGAACCGCCTGCGTACGCTTTTTTTATTCTTGCAACCACAGAGTGGCATAAGGTGCCTGCAACCATCGTGTCGCGTTGCCAGCGTTTTGAATTTAAACGTGTTTCACCGGAAGTGATGACTACGCGATTAAAAACGCTTGCTTCTCAAGAGGGTTGGACGGTTGCTCCGGAGGTGCTCTCGCTTATTGTGTCGCGCGCAGATGGCTTTGTACGTGATGCAGAAACATTACTTGGGCAGTTGAGTTCTTTGGGGGTTTCCACGATCACAGAAGATGTGGCACGTTTGGTGATTCCGCCAAGCCATGTGCCTTTGGCTGCGGATTTATTGTCTCTTTGGGCGAAGCGTGATCATGCAGGGGGATTGGCCGAGGCAGAGCGTCTTTTTGATGAAGGTGTGCCTTTGCTGCCGCTATTTGATGATTTACTTTTGATTGTCCGACGATTGTTATCTGTGAGCGGAAATTTTGATATGGCAAAATCTTGGAAGAATGGGGGAGAGGAAGAGCGCGCTATGGCTCCGCTTGTTTCACATTTTTCGCCTGTTGAATTGAGCGATCTTGCGCTGCTTTTATTGGAACGCCGACGCGATGTGAAGGCTGGTGTGGACCCTTTGTTTGCTCTACAGCTTGTTGGAACGGTCGTAGCGAGCGGCTTGTTACCTCATTCAACATCAATACCTATTATTGCTTCAGCGTCTGTTACGCCTATTGTTCTAACGCCACCTCCATCTAATCCTCCTCCTATAAAATCAGAACCTGCTCCTGTAAATCTTGAGCCCGTTTATACGCCTGTGCCTGAGTCTATTCCAATTCCTCCTCCGTCTGTATCGCCACCAGCATCTTTTGATGCGGACGTGCCAGGATTTGATTTGAATGCGGTCCGTGCTCAGTGGCCTAAGATTCTTCAGATCGTAGAATCAAAAAATCCGTCTCTTCTTTTTATTTTAAAACTTTCCCGTCCAGAATCTGTTCACGGCTCTGTTTTATCTCTTCGTTTTCAGTATTCTTTTCATCAAGATAAGCTTTTGGGGGATCCGCAATGTCGCGCGTTTTTGGAGGGCGTCATTCGTGAGGCAACGGCTTGCCCTTCTTGTCGTTTGGAAGGTGTTGTTGGAAATGGATCAGGGGAAGTGGGCGAGCAACGACAAGATCTTGCCTCTCATGTGTTGAATACCTTTGGTGGAACGGTTGTGGGTTCTTAAGTCTGGCTCTTTTTTTTGAGCTGGGTTACGCTCCACGTATATGACGGTTTCCTTTCATGATTTGCTTGGCGTATCGGTTGTTACGGTCAGTGGCCAAACTATTGGCACGGTTACGGATTTTGCTTTTGATGCCATGAATGGACAGATAACAACGCTTTTTGCTCGTCCTTCGCGTCTTTTGGCGCGTTTTTCCGGTTCGGTTCTTCCTATTTCTTGGGATGCTGTCGTAGAATGTACGGTTAAACGCATTCTTGTTCAAGATGCGGTTTTATCTGTTGAGGAAGGCGCGCCTCTTTCTGCTTTTCCGGCCCCTCACCCTACGGGATAAAAGTATGGATGCTACTGAAGCTGGTTTATTGCGCGCGCTTTGTTTTTTTGATGCGCTTTCTTATGCGCCAACACAGGCTGAGTGGTGTTTAGCGTTTGATCGAGGTCAAGGAGAAGGGGAGACTACTTCTTTAGCTTATGTACGCCAATCGAGTCAGCGTCTTTTGGATGGAGGACGTGTTTTGTTGGTACGTGGACGCGTGTGTTTTTCTGGGCGTTCGATTCTTATTGAACAGAGCGAGGCACGCGCTTCTTGGATGCCGCGCAAACTACGTCAGGCAGAGCGCGTGGTTTCTTGGTTGCGTCGCTTGAAGGGGATCCGTTTTGTGGCGCTTTGCAATACCACGGCTCTTGGCACGGCGCGCGAAGATGCTGATTTAGATTTCTTTGTGGTGGTTCGACGGGGAACGCTTTGGCAAACTCGATTGCTTGCTGCTTTGCCGTTTGCGTTGCTTCGTCGGTGGGATCGAGCTCCATCGCGACGGAGATTACGGCGAGTCCGGCGTCGCGATGCTTGTTCGCCAGTTCGACGGTATGCGGGAATTCCTCCGTGCAGTTGCCGCACCAGGTGCCCCAGTAGTCGACGAATACGACTTTGCCGCGTTTGCTTTCGAGCAGCGCGCGAAAATTGTTGTGCGTGACCTCGTGGAGTGCGACGGTAGCGACCGGCGTTTTCTGAGCGGCCGAGGCAACTTCGGGTGAGGGCGCACTCACCGTCGCTGGCGGCGACGTGGTGGTTGCCGTCGGATGAGGTC
>CAYUCD010000037.1:0-6978 GCA_964443265.1 uncultured Gammaproteobacteria bacterium
TACAAAAACACCTCGATTGAACGAGGTGTTTTTGTTTTAAAGGATACGAGAGTCTATAATGCGCTCAGTCCCTATGTCTAACGCATTACTTCAACCACCCAAAGACAGTTTGATTTATCAAGACAAAGTTCTGTATGCGTGCCTTGCCAGCTTCCCCATGACCAAAGGTCATACGATTGTCGCTTGGAAAAAGCCGGTTTCTGATTTGCATCTGCTTTCCAAAAAGGATTATGAGCATTTAATGAACGCCGTAGATGCCATACGCAATGCCCTTATAAAAACTCTTGGGGTTGAGAAAGTCTATCTGGTTTATATGGATGAGATAAAGCACGTGCATTGGCATTTAATCCCTCGCTACAACAAAAAAGGTTTTAACCTCCTTGAACACGACCCGAAGGAGACTAAAGACTTTCGTCTTGCAGAGCAAATTAGAAAACACCTCGATTGAACGAGGTGTTTTGTTTTTTATCCGCGCATGAAACCGCCGGGAAAAGCGAGGCGGTATAAAACACGATTCACAGGAAGATCCCACGTGCCGACAAGGTCAATGAGTTCACCTCCCCACCCTTCTTTAAAGCGCGAGATTCCTTCCCAAGATTTTTTATAATAATAACTGGAGACGAATGATGGATTGCACCCCCAAAAATCGTAGGATTTGAACCCTTGGCTTTTGGCAGATTGAATCGCCTCCCAATGCAGGCCGTATGGCGCCATAAGTTCACGCGATGAGGAAGAGGAAGCACCGTGGAGATACGTGACTGTGTCGCCAGACAGGATTTCCATGTTTGCGGCCAAGATTTTTCCATCTTTTTCTGCAAGACGGATGGTGGCCATGTTTTTTTCTGATAAAAATTCAAACGTGGCGCGTAAATAGCTGGATGCTTGAGGCGTGATGGCATTGCGCTCCCCTGTTTCTGCGGTCAGATCTAAAAACGCTTGCACATCTTTTTCATCTTTTGCCTCGCGGATGATTACTTCATGCTTTTGCGCCACGCGAATGTTGTACCGCGTCTTGGTATGCATGGCTTTGAGCAAATCTTCTTCGCTTTTTTGCAGATCGAGGATTGATGTGGACGCTGGGCTCATGGAGTGATTGCGTCGCATGCGTGGAGGAAATAGGCCTTCGGCTTGATCTAGACGGACGGGCGGTTCTACGCGGAAGAACAAGGGCTTGAATGCGAGTTTTTGATTGGAGAGGGCCAGTAAAAAATCGAACATGGCTTTGCGGCGCGCAGACAAGTCCAGGTCTTTTGCAAAGACAGGACCACGCGGAGCAAACCAATAGCCGGACAAGCGCTTTTTATATCCAATAATTTGTGCGGCGAGGAGAACCTTTTCTCCTTGTTTGAAGAAAAATCGTTTGACCGGATGCTTTCGTGATAATTGAAATTCACCCCATGTCCAGGATTGCGAAAACTGCGCGTTTGGCAAAGACGCGACAAATCCATCCCATGTTTTTTGATCCTGTATTTCAATCAAAGGCATATTATTTTGCCATATGGCGCAACGCAGCTCGCACACGCGCTGACACGTCAACAATGTCTGGACCAACGGCTTTTAAGGCTTCACGCGCATGGTTTGCAGAATAGCCAAGAGACTCGAGCGCGCTGACCACGTCTTTATCTTCTTGCGAGCCTTGGTCTGGCTCAACGAGTTGGCCTTTAAGTTCAAGCACGATTTTTTGCGCGGTCTTTTTTCCGATCCCTGGAACAGATGTGAGACGATCTACATCGCCAGCCATGATGGCTCGGTGCACGGTTTCGACAGATCCGATAGCCATAATCGCGAGCGCGACTTTTGGACCTACGCCGGAAATGGAAAGGAGTTGCTCAAAGAGATCGAGTTCTTTTTTGGCGCTAAATCCGTACAGATCGTGCGCATCTTCTCGCAAATGATCGTGAATATACCAAAATGTTTCCATGCCTGGCTTGGCTTCGCTTAATTGGCTGACCGGAACTGTGATTTGATAGCCCACGCCCTGGATATCCAGCCATATTTTATTGCCTGCTACCTCGTGAATCTTTCCTCGCAAGAAACCAATCATATGGCTTCTAGTGTACGGAAACCCTGTACAAATAGCAAAGGCCTGGCTTGACATTTTGCTCGGTTTTGCCTAGGATACGGGGCCCGTGCAAAAGGCCCTTTGACATACGAAAAGGAGAAAGGACAAGGCGATGACATGAAGGGCAATCAATTCCAAGGTCGTCTCGTGCGGGATCTATGCAGCATTCGTTGCGCTGCATCCGAAGATGAAGCATGGGACAAACTCGGCAAAATCGATTTCCGGGTGTTTACCGTGGATGGCAAAGCTCCGCAAAAGCACATTGCTGTCCAGGTTACCCTGAGGTGGAACGCACTGGAGAAAATCGGAACGTTCATCCGCCTTGTGATCCCTGAACCCACGAGCACGTACATCTACACGGAGATTGACGGACGGCTCAATACCATGGAGGTAGCCCGCTTCCTCAAGGTCCTGTTCCTGAGTCTGATGGAGCGACCGAACCCTCCTTCCCTTCTCTGGGTCAAGGTCTCGAACCCGTACGACCACGTGAAGGGGTACACCATCTTTGAGGGGCTCGACGCCATACGCTCCAAGCTAAAGGAACTTTGGTCCAAGGAGGCCCAAAAGATAGGTAAGCAGATCGAAACTGGGTGGATTTCTCAGATCTCTCGAGAGGGCGTGCAGATCAAGGACAGCCGTGCGCCCAAGCGAAGGTTCTGGGCTCCATGGGATTCCTGTGCTCCGGATTTGCAGGAAACCCTTTCCCACTACCGATCTGCTCGCGCATCTGTGCCGAGCATTCCAAGCGAGCGGATCTACGTGCACTTTGATCGCGTGGCGGATCATCGCGGAAGAACGCTCCCACGCGCCTCGCTTGTCACGTCTGTGGAAGAACGACAGCTCTACGGCCAAGTAACAGAGCTGCTCCCGAACCTGGTTCGCATCCGCGATCATCAGGATCAGGAGTATGTGGCGCGTCTCTCGGACGCGACCGTGGACGTGATACGGCTTCCGCTTCGAGGAAGGCTCGTGGATGGACCTTATGTGCGATTCACGCCCACGCGACGAACAGGTGAGGCCGTGAACGTACAACTCGTCCAGTCACACCAGCAGCTCCTTTCGTGTCTTGGTTGAAAACTTCTCACGCTCCCCATTGCGTAAAGCCATGGGGAGCTTTTTTATTCCGCCAATTTCTTGCAACTCAGGGTTTATGCTGGCGTTGAGAGAAAAGAAACAAAAAAGCGCCCAGTGAAGGGCGCCTTTTCAATCTTTTATTACACGAAGGTGACCGAGGAGACGAGATCTGCGACTTCTTTGAAGCGCATAATGCGCACGCCCTGAGTGTCGCGGCCAAGGGATGGCACGGACTTGAAGGCAATGCGAATCACAATCCCTTTTTTGGAGATAAGCACGAGATCGCGTTCATCGTCTGATCCAGAAATGAAGGCGCCCACCACACTGCCGGTTTTTGGCGAGACTTTGGCTGTGCGCACGCCAGATCCTCCGCGATTTTGAATCTTGTATTCTGTCATGTTGGTGCGCTTGCCCATCCCGTTTTCTGTGATGGTGAAGAGTTCGAGCGCGCCTTTTTTGGCCAAGGACGGAACAATCACATCCATGCCCACGACCTGGTCATCTTTTTTACTGAGTTTGATACCGCGCACGCCAGCGGCATTGCGTCCCATTGGGCGTACGTCTTTTTCGTTGAAGCGAATGGATTGGCCTTGTTTGGTGACCAAGCAAATATCATCGGTGCCACCAGAAGGTTTGACCCAGGTGAGTTCATCGCCATCGCCTAAACCGATCGCGATCAAACCGCTACGGCGCACATTGCCGAATTCTTCCAGAGCGGATTTTTTGATCGTGCCTTGGCGCGTGACCATGACCAAGAACTTTGCGCCCTCAGCCTCTTCCATCGGAAGGGTGACGGACACGGTTTCGCCTGGCGCGAGCTGTAAAAAGTTCACGATGGCTTGGCCTTTGGCTGTGCGACTCGCTTGTGGAATCTCATAGGCCTTGAGGCGGAACACGCGACCACGCGACGTGAAGAACAAGATTTCGGTGTGCGTGTTTGTCATGAACATGGTACGCACCACGTCTTCTTCTTTGGTCGAGAGGCCCACAATCCCCTTTCCTCCTCGGCCTTGGGCTTGGAAGGTGTCAGGTGGAAGGCGTTTTATGTAGCCGTCTTCGGTCATCATCACCAACGTTTCTTCTTGAGGCACTAAATCCTCGATAGAAAACTCGCCAACCGCGTGTGGGATGATTTGCGTGCGACGTTCATCGCCGTATTTTTCGCGCAATTCTTTGACTTCGTTTTTGACAATGCCGAGAATGCGTTTTGCTGATGCCAAAATCGCTTCGAGTTCTGCAATCAACTTTTTCTTTTCTTCGTATTCTTGTTCCACGCGCAATCGTTCGAGGTTTGCGAGTTGTTGCAAGCGCATTTCCAAGATCGCATTGGATTGGATTTCAGAAAGCTTGAACTTGGTCATCAAATTCACGCGTGCCTCATCACGATCTTTGGATTTTTTGATGGTTAAAATGACTTCGTCGATTTTGAGCAACGCAATGCGCAAACCTTCCAAAATATGGAGACGGTCTTTGGCGCGATCGAGATCGAATTGTGTGCGACGACGGACAATTTCTTTGCGATGCGCTACGTATTCATCCAACAAGTTTCGCAAGGTTAAAATACGCGGTTGAATGCCCCCATCCACCAAACACAAGGCGTTCATGTGAAAGGTTTCTTGCAACTGCGTCATTTTGAAGAGCTGGTTCAAGACCTTTTTTGGATACGCATCTTTTTTGAGCTCGACCACCACGCGCACACCATCTTTGTTGGACTCATCGCGCAGATCGCGAATGCCTTCGATGCGTTTTTCGTTGACGAGTTCTGCAATTTTTTCGACGAGGTTTGCTTTGTTGACCTGATACGGAAGCTCGGTGACGATGATGCGGAACGAGCCAGCTTTTTCTTCGACGATTTCGGTTTTGGCGCGCATCACCACACCGCCTCTGCCTGTGGCATAGCCTTCTCGGATGGCTGCTTTATCGTAAATAATACCGCCGGTTGGAAAATCTGGGCCTGGAATAATTTCCACGAGTTCATCGATGGAAATATCTGGGTTTTCGATGACGGCTTCGATGCCATTACACACTTCTGTGAGGTTGTGCGGAGGAATGGACGTGGCCATACCGACCGCAATGCCGATGGTGCCGTTTAATAACAAGTTTGGAATTTTGCCTGGCAAAACTTTTGGTTCTTGGTGGGAGCCATCGTAGTTTGGACGAAAATCAACCGTGTTCTTATCAATGTCCATCATCAACTCTTCGGCGATACCAGCGAGTTTGGCTTCGGTATAACGCATGGCAGCTGCACTGTCGCCATCCATAGAGCCGAAGTTTCCCTGACCTTTGACCAAGGGATAACGCATGGAAAAATCCTGGGCCATACGGACCATGGATTCGTACACAGCGCTATCACCATGTGGGTGATATTTACCAAGCACTTCACCAACAACCGTGGCAGACTTGCGGAATTTTCCGTTGGCGCGCAAACCAATGCTCCACATCGCATACAAAATACGACGATGCACTGGCTTCATGCCATCGCGCACGTCTGGCAAGGCGCGGTCGACAATAACGGACATCGCATAGTCGAGAAAGGAGGTTTGAATCTCCTCGACGAGCGAGCAGAGATTGGTTTTCCCGCCATTGCCGGCTGGGACGAGTTGTTTGTTTTCTTCCATAGCGTTTAAGGTTTTGTAGATGAGGTCACTTCTTGAATGGTTTTGGCGGTTGTTTTGAGAATGTCTTCCTGGGCCTTGGCTTTTGCGTCTTCTTGTTTCACTTTTTCTAGAATTTCTGCAAGAGAAGGGTTGGTGCTGGTGGCTTTTTCTTGCGTGAAGCTATCTTTGAGTTGCTGATATTGTTCTTTTACGTCTTGAAAGGTGGCATCTGGAGCGTTTGATGGCACATCCCCTGGTTGATGGCCCCAGGTGAGCATCCATCCTGTTGTGACAACGAGGCAGGAAGCAGCAATGCCGACATAAAAGCCAAACGCCGAAGGTTTGGACCGCGGTTTTGTGGCATGCGCGAGGATTAATCCGCGCTTTTCTTCGGCCGATAAGACACGCGCTTCTTTGCCGTGCGCTTTGCGTTCGGGTCTTGGAGAATCGTGATGAGAAGAAGCGGGAGACATGTTAGGCGCGTTGGATCACAGTGACCACGAGGTCATCGGCAGGTAAATCTTTACGAACGATTTTTAATTTGTTGACTTCTTGATGTTCTTTGACGCCGAGTTCTTTGCAAAAGGCATTTGCTGAGCCAAGTTTTTCTTTTAGCCCTTCGACATCCACACAGAGAGGAACCACAATGCGCGGTTCTATTTCGCGGACAATCTCTGCGGCTTGTTTGGCTGTAAGAAAGGCGCCACCTCCGGCTGGGAGTAATAAAATGTCGATGTTCTCGAGCTTGCCCATTTCTTCTTCTGTGAGAGCGCGATTGAGCTGGCCGAGAAAACCAATGGAAATACCTTCGGCCTCAAAACGATACATCAGAGGACCTGGATATTTTTTGTCTGCGTTGGGAATGGAAACACTGTACGCGAAGATTCCGCTGGATTCATATTCACCAGGTTCGGAAACAATAAACGGCTGGCTTGTGAACGCGTCGAGAGGAAAACGTTTGCGATCTTGGTGCGAGAGAGCCACAACATCTGGCGCGAGCGTGCGTGGAAAACGCAAACCTGTCTCAGAATCGTAGGGATCTGTGACCAATACTGCTTCTGAATCGCCGTTGCTCGCCTCAATGCGAACACAGGATAAACCGTGCCAAAAGATCTGCATAAGAATACAAGAAAAATGGTCCGAATGGACAGGGATAGGATAGCAATTCTTGAGGGTTTGGACAAGGGTTTTTGTGTATACAAAAAGACCCCAAATTTTCAGAAAAACGGGGTCTTTTTATCTTCC
>CAYUCD010000038.1:0-6806 GCA_964443265.1 uncultured Gammaproteobacteria bacterium
AAAGCCTCTGTAAATGTTCCACCGACGGCAGGAATGGTTTTTATGTGTGGTTGAAGGAGGGCAAAAAGGCCTCCGCTGAGCGCTAAAACAAAGAGCGCGATTGTTCCTAGGAGGATACCGCGTTCTTTTTTATTTAACACGCGTCCCACAAAGCGCAATTGGCGTGCGGCTGATGGACGTCCAGATTTTGTCACGGATAACACAAGCGCATGGTCTTCGCTTGGCCGTGGTTTAAACTCTTGGGAATGTGTTTTCTCGTGGCGCCAAAAAAAGAAGATCTTCCACCATTCCCTTTTGCGGGGAACTCGATCTTGCATGGTTGGTTAGGCAAAAAGGATATTTAATGTGGCAATTCCAAAAAAGAGGCAGGATAGCGCAATTGTTGCGTAATAAAGCCCTTTTTCGATTCCACGCTTGGTACGGAAAATACTGTTATCCGCACCAAAAGCCGCTCCGATCCCAGAGCCTCGTTGCTGTAGCAAAATAGCCACCACCAAGAGGATGGATGTGATGATCAATGCAATAGAGAGAATCAGCTGTCTCATATTGATTGGAGGGTAGCGGAAGCGGGGAGTTTGGTCAATGGTTATGCTATACTGGTTTGGCATGCGCTACCGCCTTTCTTTTTGGAAAATTCTCCTTTTTTTGTTCCTCGCCCTGATCCTTTTTTTGATCGGCGCGTTTATCCGTCAGACGTGGATTTACTATGATGCGATTCGTACGGGAAAAACGAATCCCATGCTTGAACAAGAACTTCAGGCGTCTTTTTCACAAGCGGTTGCAAATACAAGAGTGACGGCAGAGGACCTTGCACGACTTACCACTTCTTCGGCTGGGACGCTTGGAAAAAAGACCGGAGCTTCACTCACGATTGTAGAATTTGTTGATTTTGGTTGTCCGTTTAGTCAGTATTCTGCTACTCCTGTGCGTAAGGTGATGCAGAAATATAAAGACCAGGTTTCTTTTTACATTCGGGATTTTCCTATCGATGATTTGCATCCAAACGCAACTCAAGCAGCATTAGCCGCGCGTTGTGCGGCTCGTCAGAATCGTTACTGGCTTTATCATGACAAGTTGTTTGCGAATCAGGGTAAATTTACCCAAGCTGATTTGGAAACGTATGCGCAGGATGTTGGATTGGATACCGCATCTTTTCGAACATGTCTCTTAAATAAAACGCAAGCCCAAAGCGTTCAACAGGATCAGGCGGATGGATTGCAGGCAGGTGTTGGAGCAACACCAACCTTTTTCTTTAATGGCATCAAGGTTCAGGGAGGGTTGGATGAAGCAGCTCTTGAGTATCTGATTCAGCGATTTTTGAAATTATGAAGCGTTGTTTTGCTTTTTTCTTGTTTGGCTTGTTGATGTTCCAGGCCATAGGCCTTTTGGGGTTTGCGTCTGTTGCGCAAGCTGGCAGCCCGCCTTTTTGTTGGTGTAAGGGGCCAGATGGAAAATGCGAGAATCATGGATCAGAAGAGGCTGGCGTAACTTGGACTGCTGCGACGTTTAAAACAGATAAACCAAAATGTGATCAGTTTTGTAAGGATAAAAATAAAAATGGTGTTACTGGCTGGGACTCCGTTTTTTTTGACGATGTTTATAACGGGGCGCGACTCACGGATGTTAAATGTATGGGAACGGGCGGGGGGTCGTATGTCACATCAAAAACAATTAATGCGCCACCTCCCATCACTTTAGATATTGCCATTTCTGGTAGATCCACGGTTAAAGATTTGGGAGATTATATTGGTCTAATGTACCGGTATGGTGTCAGTATTGCTGTGATTGCAGCCATTGTGATGGTGACCTACGGAGGGTTTCGTTGGTTGCTTGGTTCGGCAATTGGCGACATCAGTAAAGCGAAGACGATTATTCTTGATGCTATCATGGGTTTGATTTTGTTGCTTGGTGCGTATTTGATTTTAAATACCGTGAATCCAGCAACGCTTACGCTTAAGGTGCCGGCACTTACAAAAATTACAGGGCAGGAGCTTGTTTTGGGACAGCCAAATTCGCCGTGCGTGGCTGATAAGGATTGCCAAATTGGTGGAAAAAAACAGATCTGTTTACTTTATGATGAAAAAGCTGGTTTGTGTTCTGACGGATCCGAGGGGACGATGTGTGTTTGTCGAGGTTTAGGATGTAAGCGTATTGCGGCTAATTGGGCTAAAACAAATTTAGCTGTTGATTCGTGTCTGGAGATGATTTTAGCAGCTCCTCTTTGTTGGGCGGATAAAGCTGGTTGGCTTACTACGAGTGATTGTACGCCTGGTTCGCAAGACGCTTGTAACAATTCAGGCGCTGGAGCTGTTGCATGTCAAAGTGGTTTAACATGTCTTTCCGATTTTTCTGATGGTATGGGTACGTGGCGTTGTCAGAAACCTCCGGTGACTGTTAAAAGTCCCATCTCTCAAACACCTTTGAAGTGTTATTCAGATGAATTTTGTAAGAAGCAGATAGCAGATTCAGCTTCTTGTATTATGATTGGAGAATTTGGAGAATGCACTTTTGGTACGGTTGGCCAGCGATGTAAATGTTCAGGGTCTGGTTGTGCTCTTACAGATACGGATGGAAGGCCGACAAATAATGGTGGAAAGCGTTCTGTGTCATGTGATAAGGATCTGGTTTGTGGACTCACGAATAGCAGAACTATTCAATCTACAGGAGGAATGACGGGGGATTGGTATTGTACGAAGCCGTAGGCTTTGCCCTTGCCTTCTATTTCGATTTGTGATAGTGTCGGCGGCAACGCGTCCAAACCTTTGGACCTCACTTTATCCGCATGCACGTTCACGACAAAATTTCGATTCGAGGCGCGCGGGTTCACAACCTGAAAAACGTCTCGATCGACCTGCCGAAAAATAAGTTTATCGTGATTACTGGGCTTTCTGGCTCAGGTAAATCATCGCTCGCTTTTGATACTATCCACGCAGAGGGACAGCGCCGGTATATGGAGAGTCTTTCTTCGTATGCGCGCCAGTTTTTAGAGCTTCAAGACAAGCCAGATGTTGATGAGATTACGGGTTTGTCACCAACGATCGCCATTGATCAAAAATCTTCCTCGCATAATCCACGTTCTACAGTTGGAACGGTTACGGAGATTTACGATTTTTTACGTTTGCTGTTTTCTCGTGCGGGCCGAGCGCATTGTGTGCGCTGCGAACGACCTGTTGTAGAACAGTCACCAAAAGAAATTGCTGAAAAAGTGTTGGCGCTGACAAAAACCTCCTCGGTTGTTCTTTTGGCGCCCATGGTGCGCGAACAAAAAGGGGAGCACAAGGTTGTTTTGCAAGCTGCGGAAAATGCGGGTTATCGAGAAGTCCGTTTTGACGGCACCATGGTTGATATTGATGAAATGTTGCGCGTGCGAACGGATAAAACCAAGTCTCATACGATTGAAGTGATGGTGCATCGCTTGGAAAAGCAAACGAGCATGGTTTTAGAAACTGTTTTAGAGTTTGTGAAGCAGTCATTGGATTTGGGCAATGGACTTTTAGTGGCGCTTTTGGAGGATAAGGCAGAAGAAGTGCTTTTTTCTCAGTCGTTGTTTTGCGCAAACTGTAATCTTTCGTTGCCCATGCTTGAGCCACGTTTGTTTTCGTTTAATTCGCCTCACGGAGCTTGTCAGGCATGTACAGGTCTTGGAACAAAGCTGGTTCTTGAGCCGGATTTAGTGATTCCAAATAAACGTTTGACCATTGCGCAGGGTGCGATTAAGCCTTGGACGCGTATTGCGGGCAATCAAACAAGCCATTTGAAATTATTGGAAGCGGTTGGAGTAAAACATGGCTTTTCGGTTCATGAACCTGTGACAGGGTTTACAGCCGGAGCTTTGAAGGCGCTTTTTGAAGGAACAGGGGATGAGGTTTATACGATTGAAAATAAATCCATGGTGTTTGGTGGGATCTTGGCCATGCTCGAAGAGAAGTACAAAGAAACGGATTCTGAGTATGTCCAAAAGGAAATTGAAGCGTACATGCGTGTTTTGACGTGTCCGGATTGTAATGGACACCGTTTGCGTCAAGAAGCGTTGCACGTGAAAGTTGCTGATAAAACGATTGCGGATCTTGTGCTTGTTCCATTGGACGATGTTCAAGCCTTTTTCAAAGGATTGGGTCGAGGACCTGTGAAAGTGAAGCCTTCCAAGATTCATCGCATTAAAGCGGAGAAAACGGAGGACTCGAAAGGCTTGTCTGAACGGGAACGCTTGATCGTGGATCAAATTTCTACAGAAATTATTCGTCGCATTCAACATTTGTTGGATGTGGGTTTGAATTATCTCACGCTTGATCGTTCTGCGATGTCGCTTTCTGGTGGAGAGGCTCAACGCGTGCGTTTGGCTGCTCAATTGGGTGCTGAACTTTCGGGGGTGATCTATATTTTGGATGAACCTTCGATCGGCTTGCATCAACGCGATAATGATAAGTTAATCGGAACCGTAAAACGTTTGCGTGATTTGGGAAATACCACGATTGTCGTGGAACACGATCAGGCGGTGATTGAAGCAGCAGACTATGTGGTGGATGTTGGGCCTGGCGCAGGGGAGTATGGCGGAGAAATTGTCGCAGCTGGAACATTGGCTGAGATTAAACGCAACAAAGATTCGTTGACCGGTGCGTATTTGAATGGAAAAAAGGCGATTGAGATCCCAAAAAATAGACGCAAGGGCAATGGGAAAGAATTGGTTGTGCGCGGAGCCTCGGCGTTTAATTTGCGCAACGTGGATTTTCATTTACCGCTTGGAAAATTGGTTTGTGTGACGGGTGTTTCTGGTTCGGGTAAGTCCACGCTGGTGTTGGATATTCTTGGCCGAGCTCTTTCATCTCATTTTTATGGGGCGAAAGATCCAGCAGGAGCGCATAAAAAAATTGATGGCATGGAATTGCTTGATAAAGTGGTTTCTGTGGACCAGTCTCCGATTGGACGCACACCACGATCTAATCCAGCTACGTATACGGGTGTGTTTACGGCGATTCGCGACTTGTTTACGGAAATTCCAGAAGCAAAGATGCGCGGATTTGATGCAGGAAAATTTTCGTTTAACGTAAAAGGCGGAGGACGTTGTGAGGCGTGTGGAGGAGAGGGCTATTTGCAGATTTCCATGCAGTTTTTGCCGGATGTGTATGTGGAATGCACGGAATGTCATGGCCGACGCTATAATTCTGAGGCTTTGGAACTCCATAGGCGCGCAAAGAACATCGCGCATATTTTGGAAATGCCTGTGGAAGAGGCGCGACGCTTTTTTGTGGATCAGCCGTTGATTTACGAAAAGTTATCCGTGCTTCATGAAGTCGGTTTAGGCTATGTGAAGCTTGGACAGCCAGCCACAACGCTTTCTGGTGGAGAGGCTCAGCGCGTAAAACTCGCTACAGAGCTTTCCAGACGCGCGACAGGTAAAACGATGTATATCTTGGATGAACCGACCACTGGGCTTCATTTTGACGATATTAAGCGCCTCTTGGTGATTTTGAACGCCTTGGTCGACAAGGGGAATACCGTGGTTGTTATTGAACATAACTTGGATGTGATCAAAACCGCAGATTGGGTCATTGATATGGGACCAGAAGGCGGTGTTTATGGGGGAGAGGTGGTGGCTCAAGGCCGTCCAGAAGAGGTGGCTAAGGCTAAAAAGAGCTGGACAGGCCGATATTTGAAGGATGTCCTGTAAACGCTTGACGTTTTTCGTTGTTTTCGCTATTCTTCCGTCATTCCTATGGCCGATACCCTTACCTTGCCGACCGATATCAAACCCGATCAAGTGAAGACCGGGATGACATTGCGCGTGCATCAGAGAATTAAAGAAGTCGATCCAAATGGCAAAGAAAAGGAACGTATTCAGATCTACGAGGGCATGGTGATCAAGCTCCGTGGTATGACGGTTTCTAAGACCATGACGATCCGCAAGATTTCCGGCAGTATTGGCGTGGAGAAGATTTTCCCTTTAACTTTGCCTTCTATTATCCGTTTGGAGTTAGTGCGCTTGGCCAAAGTGGCTCGCAAAAATATCTCCTTCCTTCGCCATTCTAAGAAGCGTTTAAAGGAAGTTCGAACCGTGACATTGTAAAGAAATTTAAAACCCCTCCGATTATCGGAGGGGTTTTTGGTTTTATTGGGTGATGCCTTTGTCTTGATCAATGGTCTTTGTTCCGTTTTTGATGATGTCGAGCGCGAGATCAAGAGAGCTATTCACGGGTTCACCAAATGTGTAATTGATGTAAAAAGCTTCGGATATATCGTCTACGTATTTGTTCCAGTCTGCGCCAAACCAACCTCGCGCCACGCTTTCGGTTTTAGCCCAGCGCAATTTTCCACCTTCTGTGATTATATAAACCTTTGTATCGGTTTGGAATTTGACCATGCGCGTACCTGGTTTGTAGGTGACGTTTGCGCCGATAGGGATCAAGGACATTTGATCCAAGGAAATAACTTTTACGTTTGAGAAATCGTTGTACCAAGTGAAATAAGTTTTTTCATTTGGGAACACATAGCGCTTGCCATTTGACGCATAATAATACACGGCGGTATCACTTAATGTTTTTGTATCTCCGTCATCTGGTATTTTGATTAGGTCTCCTGGTTTAAGTTCTGTTAGTAGGCCTTTTTCAAAAGTGATGGTGATTGTTCTTTGTAGCGTGAGGTTGTTGGCGCTGGCGGTAAAAATGCTTATACCATTACGCAAAGATTTAACGTAAAAACGCGCTTTGCCGATGGAATCGGTTTTGCTGTTTTGTGGAACGATTTCGTCTTGTGATCCACGCGAAGATACAAGAGAGACTTCCATGTTTTCGATGGGCATCAAGTTTCCA
>CAYUCD010000039.1:0-6797 GCA_964443265.1 uncultured Gammaproteobacteria bacterium
TGAACTTAATGAAAGGGACTTTACGGGAACCCATTGCGGAATTATTTGTAGTGTGATTGAACGTAAACAAGTGCTGGCCCCCACGCGCCGCTCCAGAGGCATACATGTTCTGCAATTTCTCTTCATTAAATGCCTGCGGCACAGCTCCGATACGTTTTCTCGGTGTCATTTCCGAATCTGTTCCAACCGTCACACCAAGATAAAGACTATCGCTATTCCAATCAATGGAATCATCTAAAGAATTTTGAATACCACCCGCAACAGACGTGTCACCAAGCATGAGAGAAAACAACCCATTTGCAACCGTTGTTGTTACATAACCTGGAGTTACAGTTGTTCCTGTGGCGGACCACAATCGAGTTCCACCAGAAGCCGCATCGTACAGGCTAAACTTGATGGAATAATTCCCGTCCGCCACAGGCTGCCCTGTCGCATCCAATAATTTAGCCTGATAACTGATTTGTCGGTTCACTCCATTCGCAGCCCTGGTCTGGGGCGCGAATAAAGAAAGTCCAACAAACACAACGACCCCGCTCATCACAGCGAGGCACCAGGTAAATAAAGGACGCAATAGTATTTTCTGATTCACACGAACAAATTCCCAAGCCGGTATTACACCGGCCATTCATCTAATAGAGACTAGATGAAATATGGCTTGTCCGCAGAAGAACAGACCATGTCAAAGCGAAAGCCGCTCGTTTGACGTTCTCCTACGTGCCTCATAGAGAGTGGATAACCGCGCTCTATAAGACTGTCTCTATTATAGTAAAACGCCCAATCCACAGGGCGTTTTGTCTATTTTTTCTTTCAACTGAGCCAAATTTGATCTGAATGCAACCGATGACAAAAACTGTGGATAAACTGTGAGTATGTGTGGAAAACTATTCCTTCTTCTTTAAGGTGATGTGCTGATCAATAACCGCCTCTTCCTTCTCGCGTAAATCCACCTCAGGCGAAATAAAACGCTCATATCCGTTCTTTTCAGCTGTAAGGTAATAAATATTCTTTCCCACAAAGAATCCATACTTTCCATCCTTGTCTGTAATCTGCGTTTCCAAGAGCTTGTTAAATTGCTTATCAAAAATACGGACCACCACGCGCTCAAGCGCAGATCGGGTAGAACCATCATACACAATACCCCATTCTTTTGGTTTTGGAGCCGTCGCCAAGCGTTTAAACAAGAAATGAAGGCCAATCTGCAAGACAAAAAAGCCGAAAACGATCCAAGACGGCGAAATAGCGAGTGCGATCAAGGTAACAAGCACACTCACCCACCCCATCGCATCCTGAATGCGTCGCAAGGATTTTTTAAACAAAATCTTTTTAGGCGTCTCCTCAAAAGCAACCGGATCAAGGGGAATATTCACAGCAATCGCAGCTCCGCCCTCTTTAACATCAATAACCTCTCCATGATACAAATCAAGAAAATCAACGTCTGTCGTAGCAGTCTTCAAATACTGCGTCGGAAACACATGCCCAGGCTTAATCACCTCAATACGATACTTTCCAGGGCGAGCAATAAAAGAAAAACGTCCGTTTACATCTGTGATACGCGTCTGAACCAATAAATTCTTTTCTGCAAACACAAGGCGCACAACCGCCAACTGAATGGGCTGTTTCGTTAAAGAGTTATAAACAATCCCCCATTTTTTGCGACGGCGTCGACCAAAAAGCAAAATCGGTTGCGTGGCTAAAAATTGAAGATAATTTAACAAATGAAAGGCAGAAACCGCTGTCGCTGTATTAGCAACCGCAAAAGAAATAGCTGTAGGCAATAAAACAGACTTTGCAACAACCTTCGCTTCTTTTGATTGAATCGAATTCACCACAGCCTGAGCAATCGGCCCAGCCTCATTGATTACAGACTGGATATTTTCTTGAACGCTCTTTTCCGAAGAAATAATTTCTGCAAGTTTTTTCGGCGTACGATTCAAAGAAATATCCGTGCCAATCCAGTTCATACCCACGGTTAGATCCTGTTCCACCGTGTCATAACCATCTTTTGTGATTTGTAAGCGATACGTACCATTTGGAACCGCAAAACCATATAATCCATCATCAGATGTACGGAATGGATTTGATTGCAGCGAACGAGAACCATCCCAATAGATCCAATCATCGCCAGACTGCTGATAGACAGCCACAACCGCATCAGCAAGCGTCTTGGTCGGAGTTCCGATAAGGACGCTCTCCATAACGCGGCCATAAGACTGAACCACCATGGTTCTTGTAGAAGACACGGAGGATTTGTTCGCAAGTAAAAGTTCTATATCAACCGGAACAGAGGCAGAAACACGACCGGACAAAAAAGACGCGCTCAAAGATCCGCCATCAGGCGCAAGGGTTAATGCATAAGAAGAATCCCCCACGCGGATCGTTCCAGATTTTACCTCAGCACCAAGATTTGCAACTGGAACTTGCACCAAAACCGCACGACTCGTTCCAATGCCAAAACGCCCAACCGCATCAAGCGCTAATTCAATGGCTCCAGCAGAAGCATAAAAAACCGGATGCAAAACAACGGACACAATAGGAGTGGTACTCGTAGGAGCAACGGGGATCACGGGAATCGTTGTCGTTGCCTCTCCACCCCCGGGCCCAGGAGGAACAATCGGCGGAGTTGAAGTTGTTGTTGGAGGAAGAATCGTTTCAACAGGAATCGCATCCGCAAAAGCGCCACTTGAAAAATTGTTTGTGGAATCAAAAGCAAAAGCCGTATAACGGTAATGTGTTCCATTAACCAAGCCTGTATCAATTGTACTCGTTGCCATGCCACGATAAATCACGCGACCATCTGTTGGGCTCGTAGGAAAATGATCGTCACTTCGTACAATAGCAACGCTACCTAAGTCCGCATCTGTAGGAGGAGTCCAAGACAAGGTGATGCGCGCATCGCCGGCAATAGCTTGAAAATCTGCCACATTTGAAGGAGCTGTGATATCGCCTAATGTGCGAAAAGTCGCATCACCCGATTCTGTACTAAGGCCATTCAGCCCCGTAGAAGCGACCTTAAAATGATAGGTGGTGTTCAAAGTAAGACCAGATAAAGAAACCTGATGTGAACGGAGTGTAGCGCCCTCATTCACAGAAGACCCATAAAGATCCGTTGCGCCATAGGTGACTAAACCCGTCGCCTCAACACTCGTATCCCACAAAACAACAGCAGATCGGTCTGTGATACTCTCAACGCGAACACGGGAAATCACCGGGGGAAGAGGCAGCGCCTGAGTTCGAAACGTATGGTCATCCGAAGTATTAAGATTTGATGTGCTATCACGAGAACTTACGCGATAATGATACGTCGTATCAGGTAGAAGCTGGGAAAGCGCGAACGAGTGCACAGTCAAAAGATCTCCAAGAGATGTGGAAGATCCGTAAGCACTCGTCATGCCATATTCCACGGTCCCATCAGAAAGCTCCCCCGTCTCCCAACCAATGGTCGCACCGGTTGTCGTAATGTTAGTAGCAGCAATACCAGTAAGCGAAGGCGGGATTGTATCAATCGGAGGCGTGACAATCGGAGGAGTTACAACAGTTGTCGTAGCCGTAGAAGAAACAGATGCGGAAATAGAAACCGTATCAGAAGTTGAAAAAATCGGAATCATCATGCCACCAGAATCTCCAAACGTGCCAGCAATATTCAAAAAATGAGAACCTGGAACAGATGGGGTTGTAATTTGATTCACTCCACCAGTTATATGCGTTCCAATTTTTACAATAATGACATTACCAGCCGCAATCGTTCCAGCCGCCGCGTTCGTTGGAGCAGTAAGCGTCAAAACCTGACCAGAAATAGCTGCACCCCAAACACCCGCCGCAGCTGAAGCCGCAACAACATCCGCTGTTTCAACACCCGTAGCACCATGCGTGAGACCAACATCAGCCGCAACCAAAGAAGAAAGATTAAACCCTGTTGCAAGCGTACTCGTTCCAAACGTAAACGTAATCGTGTCCGTTGAAGCGTCCACACCCGTTGGGGTCGTAAACTGAATGGTGAAATTTGTGGAAACACTCGTCTGCTCACGGGACAAAATGACAGAATGAGATGTAACAGCCGCCGCAAAAACCAAAATTGGCTGACCCACAAACAGGATCGCCACAAGCAAGGCGAGCGCCTTGCGAAAAAACCCAGAAACAAACATAAAAACTATTTGACAGTCGCGCGGTAGATCACCCAATGCTTATACAAACGAATCAAAACGCCCAAAAGGAACGCAAGGAACAATCCAACAAGAATCAAGTGCCAAGGCCAGATAAAAAAGACAACAGAAACAGGCGCAGCATCTTCCGCACCCACTCCTGTCAGCTGAAACGTGGCTGTATACTTTCCAAAACCAAAATTACGCCATTCCTGAACAACAGAATGCCAAAAACCAGAACCAACGCGAGGATTTGCAGACTGCCAAACCAGGGAAAACCGTCTCGAACTTCCAGGTAAAACACGTGAACCTTCTGAATTTAAATTAATTCGTTCTGCAACTGTTCCAAAAAAACTTTTAATAACAAGCTCCCCCTGCGGAACAACATGCGTACCTCCTTGATTTTCAACAATCGCCTGAAAAGAAACCGGTAAAGAAGACTGCGTCTCTGGAGACTCTCGGACAAACTCTTTTAAACCAACCTTTCTCACTAAATTTCCTTCAATAGTAAGTAAAACCAAGGAACCTGTTTTTGACCCTGTCACAATTTTTCCTAAAGATTTTTGAATGGGTGGCTCTGTAGAAAAAAAGATGGCCGCATAATGCCCGCCCGGTGGAGCATCATAAGGAACGCGGATACCAAATGAAACAGTCTGTTCTTCATCCGCGCGCAAAGTAATAAAGGGGCGATCAAAGTAGATCCAACTCGGCAATCCACGCGTTTCTGAAAGAGGTAAAAAAAGCTGTTGCCCAGATTCACCCTGCGGAATAAATTTTTGAATGGAAAGATAATACGTTCGAGTAATTGGCTCATCATTCACCACGTGAATTGTGCCCTGATACTTGTCCCCTGGCGACAGCGAAAGGTCCGAAATAGCGGGCGTAAGACTAAAGGCCGAAACCGAAGGAGCAAAGAAAAAACCGAACAGGGAAAAGAAAGCAAAAAGAAAAAAACGTCGCATACATTTAGTAATTGGCAGTAACCGTATAATAAACGTTTTGGCTATAATTTCCGGCACTTGTTGAAGCGGTGATGGAAAGTTTATAAGTCATTGCTACGCGCTCTGGACCGCTAGAAGAAATGGTCGTACTTCGAGCGATCGCTCGAGCTGTTGTAGTAACGCCAATATCCGTATCAGGAAGATAAGCACGCGTTCCCGTGACGCTCGCTCCATAAGCTTCTGTTCCTAAGGCTATGGTTGTTGCAGGAGAAGAAATAACCGTTGCGGACTCATTTTTTAATGTTTGATTCCCCTGAACATAGACCGTATATCCTGTGGGCACAGACGAGAGCACAGAAACCATCGAAATAGCTGTGTTTTGGCCAGATGTACTAACTTTTCCAAACGCAACCGATGCTGAGCCAAGACGATACACATAATCATCGTCACCAGACGGCGTTGCGCCAATCGTACCCGTAGCTCCATCAAATCGGTCCACCGTAATAACAGCCCCTAACACAGAAGAGACCTTTCCAACTACGACCAGTTGAGAAAAACCCTTATTCTCAGCCACAGCGACATAGTCCCCTGCCGAAAAACTCGACGTAGCGGCACTTAACGTAACGGTTTTTCCAGAAATATTTAAAGCCGTATAAGCACCTTGCACAGACGCATCTTGCGTTTTTGTAACAAAAGTAATTGAGTTCAAGGATTCAAGAGCGCGATAACCTCCAGACAATTGATACGAAGAACCCGTACTCGTTCCAACAGCAAAACCGCCTATAGTATCTCGCAAAGAATAATTTGCGCTGTCAGCCGTATCATCTCCGCCAACGCCAACCGTATCCCAGTTAATATTATAATTACTGCTGGACATAGCCATAACGCAACCCGAATCAACCAGCAAAAACGCAAGGCTAAAAAGAAAAACGAACACGCGGTACATCAAGCCGTATTATAACGAAAAAACACAAAAGAAAAAAGCTGTAAGGAGCCGAGATGTTCAAAATTTAAAATACTGTGGTGTTTGACGAACCCGACTTTAAAAAAGACGGGGAGGAGTTCACAGTATTTTAAATTTTGAGCATCGAGGCGACCGACGCAGAGAGACATCTACAATTTTAAACAATGCGGCGTCTGAGGATTCCGCCTTTTCAGAGACGGAAGAGGAGTTCGCGTTTTTTTTAAAATTGTAGATGTTGAGCAAAGCCTCTTTCAAATTTCAAAAAGTCGTGTCAAGTCCCCTTCTCAATTCTATTTTCAGCTCTATACTAAGCGAAAAACAAAACAGCATGTGGATAAAATGTGCAAAAACAACAATTAAAATTTCTGTCCTTATATATACACCCATTAAAAAAGCAAAATAAAAATCTGAAACGGATAAGCTGTCAAAAGCTTTGCTCGATCAAAAATCCAGGCCCTTCCAGCCATTCAAGTACCCCATTTCCATTACACAATCAATCCTCAACCAAGTTCAACTCAATCCCCGCTCAAAGCCACCCGCCCAATCATAAGCGTCGCAAAATATATTAATATTTAAGCTTTTTTATTTAATTTTGTTTCACGTGAAACATTTATCATTAAACGAACAAGGACATTTTAAAAACAACAATGCTTAGAAGTTGATAAACAAATAGAATTTTCAAAAAAAAGCGCATTCTAAATACAATTGTTTCACGTGAAACATTATTTTTACACCTAATACAACTATTAATAG
>CAYUCD010000040.1:0-6787 GCA_964443265.1 uncultured Gammaproteobacteria bacterium
TGGGCGCAAAGAGGAATGCTGTGCGTAATCAAGGGACGAAACAAAAATATGAGACGGAACAGACAACAAAAAAGGCTGAAGTAATGCACGATGCGCGCGCACGAGAGCGCCTTTCCACCCAGGAACCACCGCATCCATATGAAATGTCATCACGATCGGCGGAAGTCCATGCGGATGCAAAAGCAATGGCTCAGCAACACCAAAAAAAGGATAATGAAGATGAAGAATATCCGCTTCTTTCGCACGAGCACGAATACCGCGAAGAATAGCGCCATTTCCAATACGCAAAATCGCGGGAAGACGTTCAACAAAACTACGTTCTTCTGTCGCTGCAAGAGGCTCCTGTGTTTCTGGCGCAATCAATCGCGCATCCACTCCGCGAGCGCGCAAACCCTTCACCTCTTCAAAGGCGACAGAGCCGATTCCTCCAACCTCTGGAGGCGCCACGCAGGCAAAATGAAGAACACGCATATCCTAAGAAACGACTGGGGGCTTGGGCTCTTCGGAATCCGAAACAACAGACGGAAGAGAAGAGAGAGCTTCGCGTCGAATAAGCTCAGTTAGTTGCTTCTCTAAACGATCATGCGCGACATGCAAACGAAAAACGAGAATCAACAAACCAACAATCGCAAGATAAACAACCAAGTCGGATCCACGACCAACGCCAACAAATGACGCTGCACGACTCGCGATCTGTGGCTGAAGGACTACCCCTGCCATAAACAACCAGAGGAGCGACCACCCATACCCTTCCCAACCAGAAATAGCGCCTTGCTTCATGCGCTTGCGTGTAAGCCACATCGCTCCAAGGAGGATGAGGACCAAAACAAGTTGGATCAACATAATAATTTATTTCTTATGAAATAATCCGATAAATAAATGCCAAGCAATATCCAAAGCGCCTGTCATCTTCACACCCTTAGCAAGGACCTCAGGCGTATAACAAACTTTCACAGGTACTTCACGCCAACGCCAAGCAGAATGGGTAACGAGCCGCAGAATCTCCGAACAATGCGCCATGCGATCTTGTCGAAAATCAAGACGTAAGGCCGCCTCGCGTCGAAATGCGCGTAATCCGCTCTGCGGGTCTGTTACACGTTGCGGAATGCCAAGAAGGTAACCATTAAAGATACGACGTGCGATACGAAGAAACGCGCGACGCTGCCAAGGCATGCCCTCAGGTTCAACCCCTAAAAAACGCGAACCAAAGACCACATCTGCCTCACCAGAAAGAATAGGTTGAATCAACGTGGAAAGCGTTGTGGGATCATGCTGTCCATCTGCATCAACATGCACAACAATATCCGCGCCCCGTGCAAGAGCCGCCAAGGTTCCCGTTTTTAACGATGCCCCTTGTCCTCGATTAAGACGGTGACGAATCACAGAAACGCCCGTTGCCGCAGCCGCTTCAGCCGTCCCATCCAAAGACCCATCGTCAACCACTAAAATATCTTTAATATAAGGCAAAATACCTCGTATCGTGTTTGCGATACGAGGCGCCTCTTGCCAAGCTGGAATAACAGCAAAAACCTTCATCTTGGCTAGGGTAACGTGGATTTGAGGGATCTTCAAGCCCTCTACCCATGCAACCGAAGACCCAAGAGAGACTTATTTGCCATGGTGTAATCAATTGCCTGCTTTAAACCATTGTCGAGCGTAACCAACGGAATCCAATCAAGTTTGTCTTTTGCCTTAGATAAATCCGGTAAACCAAGCTGAGTCATAAACAGCAACGCTGGCTTAAACACGATCTTTGAACTTGAACCCGTAAGCTCAATAATCCGATGCGCGACGTCCATAAGCGCGACGTCCACATCAGACCCAAGATTAACGGCTCCGACGCCCGGAGGAGCCTGCATAAGTTTGATCAATCCATCCACGATGTCTGACACAAAAGCGAGTGACGTTCGAAAGGATTCATCACCAAAAATTTCTAAATCCTTATTGTCGAGAGCGTTTGTAATAAAATCTGGAATCATCTGTCCATCGTACATCGGCATACGCGGTCCATACGTCCGAAAAATACGCGCAATACGAATATCAAGCTTGTGCGTAAATTGATAGGTGGCACAACACGTCTCCGCAAAACGCTTACCTTCGTCATAGCAGGCGCGTGGAGAAAGCATATCGCTCGTTCCCGTTTCTTCTTCTTTAAACAAGTGTCCGTCCTCTGGACGTGGACCATAAACCGTACTCGTAGAAGCGTGAACATCCTTCGCCTTATACCGCACTGCCACATCCAAAACCTGACGCATACCCAAAGAATTTGCACGAAGTGTCTGCATTTGGTGCTCCTCGAATTTTTTCGGGCTCATGGGACACGCAAGATGATAAATCTCCTGAATGCCCTGAAATTTCACTTTGAATCGCGCGAGCTCCGGAAAGGCATCCAAATCCAACGGCTCAGTAATATCAGAACGAATAAATTCAAAATCAGGATTTTTCAAAAGCGCGTCAATATTCGTTTCTTGACTCGTTTGAAAATTATCCACGCAAATCACATGAGCATCTTTGAGAAGTGTTTCGCAAAGATGAGAACCGATAAACCCGGCCCCTCCGGTGACAAGAACATTTTTCTTGTCTTGAACAAGATGGTTGGACATAGATTAGGAAAAAGTTTGTAATCGTAAACGACGAGATTTTGCATCTTCCACCATACGGCGCATCCCCTCTTCCAAAGAAACAATCGGCAGCCAATGCAACACCTGACGCGCGCGCGCTGTATCCGGCCTCGCAGCAGAAGAGGAAAAATCCAACGAAGGCTCCACATGCACAGATGAAGAACTGTCCGCTAAACGACCAATTAACGTTGCGACCGTAGAAAGTGGCACCTCTTGATCAGAGCCTAAATTCATGACTGTGGTTTCTATCGGCGTCTTCATAAGATGAACCAATCCGTCCACAAGATCCGAAATATAACACAAGGTAATCACCGCCTCCTCACTCGGAATTTCTAACGGAGCTCCTTCCAACGCAGCATTCACCAAATCAGGAATCAAATGCCCGTCCGCAAGGCGCATCCCTGGACCATAGGTGCGAAAAATACGGGCAATCTTTACATCAAGCCCATACACATCCGCATACGTATAAAGAATAGACTCAGCAAAACGTTTTCCCTCGTCATACACGCCGTGTGGGGTGAGGTGATCAAAAATACAGGCATCCGTCTCTGCAACCAGTACCTGATCTTCACGTCGCGGTCCATAAATCGAAGAAGAAGACGCAAACACCACAGACGCATGAGAAGCTACAGCCACGTCCATCACATGTTTAGTCCCAAGCGAATTCGTGAGAAGCGTAGCAATCTTATAATCTTCAAAATGCGTACGAGAAATAGGACACGCTAAATGATAAATTTCTTGAACCCCTTGAATGTCGATCTGAAAACGTTTCAATTCAGGAAAATCAGACAATTGAAACGGTTGCGTAATATCGTGATTGATAAATTCAAAATTCGGATGCTGAAGCAAGGGTTGGATATTCGCGACCGTACTTGTCGAAAAATTATCCATGCAAATCACGTGCGCATCCTTTAAAAGCGCCTGGCAAAGATGCGACCCGATAAAACCTGCACCACCCGTAACCAGGATATTCTTTCGATCAAAAATTTTAGAAGGAGGCATAAAAAGTAAAGTTAAAGCAGGGCTTGATCTAAACGATCAGAGGGAAGATCCGGCTTCTTGGATTCGCGAAATGTGAAAAATCGGTGCATGAAGTAAGTGTAAAAAGGATTGAGTGCCGACACACAAAAAATCACAAGGAAATCGTAAATATGTAAAACCGTAAGCCCGAACCAAAAGAGAAAATTCTGCAAAAGCACGGCCGTGACCGCAACAAACAAAAACCGCATCGCGTGTTGAATATGATTACCTTTTGCACGAAATGTCCACGCACGATGAGCGAGGAATCCAAAAATAGAAGCAAAAACCGTCGCAATAAAATTTTCTAAGGTTCGATTACCAGAAGTCCAAAGAAAACGCGACAAAAAAGCATAGAGGCCTGTATTAATCAAAAAAGCTGAAAATCCAATAATACCAAAACGTACCAAACGCCAAAATTCAGACCAAATCTGAGCACGGGTAAAACGCATAAAAGAAAATAGAGAAAAACCCTAGACAAAACAGGCGAATTCAGTCTACAGTACGGACAATCTTTACGCGAGAGCCCTATGATCAACTTCGGTCAGAATATCAAGCGTTTCCTCCTCATTTTTGGCGATATCGTCGTTTTTCAAGGCGCTCTACTTCTCACCCTCTGGATTCGCTATGGATCTGTCACCCAATCAGCCTGGCAACAACATGCCTGGCCTTTTGCAGGGCTAACCGTAGCCTGGATCATGGTTTTCTACATTATCGGCCTTTACGATCTCACGTTGATTCGAGATTCGTTCAAGCTGTTTCGCATGTATTTAGAAGGCATGGTGATCAACCTCGTGGTAGCAGTGGCCTGTTTCTATCTCATTCCCTTCTTTGATATTGCCCCTCGCACAAACCTCTTTTTAGACTTCGCACTCTGTCTCTTGCTTGGTTACGGCTGGCGAACCATTTTCAAACAATTCCTCTCAGAACGATTTTCTCGAGGCAACGTTTTATTTATCGGCCCAACGTGTGAAGCAAAGCAAGTACATGAACTCCTCCAAAAAAGCTCGCTTGGACTTCAGCTAGCAGCTGCGCTCACAACCGACGACCTCCAAGATGACTCCATTTCTATCCGATGGTCTTCAGAGCCAGCACAATTCAAAGAGCTTGTAGACGCGAACAAAATCTCCACGATTGTCTTGGGTATCCACCCAGATGCTTTTCCTGCCATCAAACAGGCGCTTTATCAAACGATCGCCTCTGCCACGCTTTTGCTCGATCGAGCTGAGTTAGAAGAAGTAACCACCGGACGCATTCCTCTATCCCACGTAAATGAGATGTGGTTCTTAAACCATCTGCGAGAAACGGAAAAGTCTTGGTATGAAACCATGAAGCGTGCGATGGATATTGTTTTAGCCATTCCCTTTGTTGTAGCAACTGCCATTATTTTTCCGTTTATCGCTCTCCTCATCAAGCTCGGTTCACCTGGTCCTATTTTCTACACGCAGGTCCGAATCGGAAAACACGGAAAAACGATTCGCATAGCCAAATTTCGTAGCATGCGCATAGACGCAGAGGCGCAGGGCCCGCAATTCACCGCCTCCACAGCCACAGACCCACGTATTACGCCCGTAGGACGCTTTTTACGACAAACCCGGCTAGATGAGCTTCCACAGATTTGGAACGTGCTCCGGGGCGATCTATCCCTGGTAGGACCTCGCCCGGAACGCCCAGAATTCGTAGGCCCATTGATCGAACGCATGCCTTATTACGCTTTGCGTCATTTAACACGCCCGGGCTTAACTGGATGGGCGCAGGTAAAATTCCTGACTCCTATTGCACAACTGGATGACAACCTCACTAAGTTGCAATACGATCTCTTCTATATCAAAAATCGCTCGATCATTTTGGATCTCGCGATCTTGCTCAAAACCATTGGAATTGTTCTACGTCGCCAAGGAACCTAAACAGAGGCTGGCGGATCTTTCGGCAACAAACCCTCAAATCGCAAAAGGTCTTGAAGGCCATCTTCGAATTTCACGCGGGGCTCCCAACCCAACAATTCTTTTGTTTTAGAAATATCGGCGAGCGTATGTCGCACTTCTGCCTTACGGCTTTCCAAAAACACACGTTCCCCTCCAAAAATATCCGCGATCTTTAAAATAGAATGATTAGCTCCCGCACCCACATTCAACACTTCTCCTTGTCCAACCTTTGGAGAAGACATGGCGAGAACATTTGCCTGAACCACATCGGACACGTGCGTAAAATCTCGCGTCTGCAAACCGTCTCCATGAATCGTTAATGGTAATCCTGCGCGACGTTGTTGCTTAAAGACAGAGATAGCAGACACATAAGCGCCCTGATCTGCCATGCTCGGACCATACACATTAAAATAACGTAACGAAACCGTCTCTAGTCCATAAAAACGCGCAAACTGTTCGGCAAAACGTTCGCCCACATATTTTTGCAACGCATACGGGCTAATCGGCGCAGGCGTCAATCCAGGATGTAACGGCAAAACATCTTGACTCCCGTACGCAGAAGACGAGGCAGAATACACGACACGTTTAACCTTTGCATCGCGTGATGCCACCAAAACATTTAACGTACCAAAAATATTTGCCTGTGCAGACTCAAGTGGGTGTTCAATGGAAAATGGGATGCGCGCCAAGGCCCCCATATGAAACACGCCATCAACCCCTTCAAACGAATTACGGATATCATCCAATTTCGTAAAATCCGCAAACACAAATTCAACGCCATTTGGGACACGTTCTCGCTTGCCCGTAGAAAGATTATCCAAAACCCGCACACGATGCCCCTGTTCGAGCAATGCGCGTGTCAGGTGAGAGCCGATAAAGCCCGCTCCCCCAGTTACAAGATAGAACGCCATAGAAATGCAAACTTAGCCCAAAAAGAGAGAAACAGCAAGGGGGCTTTAATTAAAAATCTGGATGAATCTCTTTTAACCGACGCAGAGCCTTTAAAAAACCATCTCCTCCAAATTTGTGTCCCTGCCAAATTTCCGGAAGACACCATAAATTCGTTTGAACGAGATGAGGAAGAATCTTAGAAAAATCCACACTTCCGTCACCAATCTGAAGCCCCTCCCCGTTCAATCCAGCCGCATCAGAAATATGTAAATAGCGCGTGACGGGCAAAATTGTTTTTGTAAACATTTCAAGATCTTTTTTGAAAGACAATTC
>CAYUCD010000041.1:0-6778 GCA_964443265.1 uncultured Gammaproteobacteria bacterium
TGATAAAGGGCATAATAGGGTGAAGTAAACGTAATATTGACTCTAAAACAAAAATAAGGGTATGTCGTGTACCGCGCAATTCATCTGCGCTACTTTCAGAAGAGTTTAAAATAGATTTAGATAATTCTAGATACCAATCGCAAAATTCGTTCCATGTGAATTCATATGCGGCTTGTGCATATAAATCAAAACGATATTGTGAAAGCGTTCCATGCACTTGAGCTACACGCGAAGCAAGACGACGAAACGCAATGCACTGGCGTTCACGCCGACGCACATCATCTGTTCCGCCTCCTAAAAGTCCGCCGTCCGTCACGAGGACAAAAGCAGATTCAGGAAACGGACGCTCCACATCATCAAGCTCTAAGGTCCGCCATTCAACCTCTGCATCCGGCTCATTCTTTTTCCACGCGACTTTCAACTTTTCAATGCCAGGTCGTGTTTTTCCCAAGTCCGCCCCTCCACAAGAAGGACACGAAAATGGAAGTGGGCTCGAACGTCCGCATTGGCGACAGTGCGCATCATTTGCTCGCGGAGCCAGAGGAAATGAACAATCTTGGCAAAGCGCCTGCCATCCGCAATCACGACAAACGAGCCGTGCCGCTGTTCCAGCAATCGGATGAATCACGACACGCGGTCCAGTGTGTTCGCGTAACGCAAGAAGCGAATCGGCTTGAATCGAAGGAATGGGGGAGTAGCCGCGCGGATTAAAGGGAAAAATAAAAAAAGGAAGATCAATGGTCGGCGCTGGTGCATGCACATGAAGCGGAGGCGTGAGGCCAAAACTTTCAACGTCCACAGGGGCGTTGCGCGCAGACCACGCTGCAATAAACCGCGCATCAAATCGTGGCGCAAGCTCATCTTGTTTGTGATCATCGTTTTCTGGTTCATCCATCAATACCAAATCCGCAAGCGGAGCCAACCAGGCTCCCATCCGCGTCGCGATCAAGCACGGCGTCGCACCAGAGAGAAACGTGTGCCATGCGCGAAAAAAATCACCATCATTGCAATCGCTATCAATTACGCTCGCGTCTGGCAGGAAACGAGAAAAAGAAGCGATGCGCGTTTTCCATGGTGTCAAAATCAACACGCGTTTGTGTTCTGCAAGAGCTTGGCGAGCGCGCGCAATCAACACAGCTTCGGGATCCAAAATCCACTGCGCTTTCAAAACCCCGGTTCCTGTTTGAGGAGGAGCCAGAGGAAGCACTTGCGGAAGACGCTTTGGAAGATGGCCAAGCCACGATTTTAAAATCGCGGGTTTAGAACTAAACGTTCGCGTGGCAAGCGCTTGAACCAAGGCGAGCAGAGAGGCTGGAAAATGAATCTGCGCATACGACCCTTCAATATCCAGCGCTTTGTCTGCATACGCACTCTCTTCCATCACGTCTAAAACAAGCGCTGGCGTGGATTGTTTGCGAAACGGCACGAGGACCAAATCTCCAGCCGTCACAGCCAATTCCGCAGGAATGCGATAATCAAAAACCTCAACACCAGGAGGGGTGCGAAGAAGCGGGACCACGCGAGCAAAAGGCATGGTCTGATCTTACAAGGAATTAGGCTACGTCAAAAGCCATGGTCAAATACCCGACTCCAAATGGCGCTTCGTAACAAAGTTCTCGTGGCGCCACATTAATATTTTCCAGCGCCCCCAAAAGCATAAGCAAAGGTTTATATCCGCACTGGCCAGCGCGATCAACCATAGGCGCATCTAACGCAAGAAGTCCGGCCGCATCCATCACCTTTAATTTTTCGCGCACCGTGGCATCAAATTGTTGTCCTTCTGCTGTCATCCCTTCTGGCGCTTGTGCATTTGCATGATGCGAAAGATCCGCAGACGCAATCACAGCCACGCGACGCTGTTCTGCATGAAGCACGCGCTTGAGTTGTCGGCCAAATTCATAATGCGTGCGAGCATCGAGTAATGATGGAGAAAGCGGAATGACTTTCACGGTTGGAATCTGCGAAGCAAGAAGTAAGAGCGGAACTGTTAGTCCATAATCTAATTCTTCTTGGCTGGTGAGTGTGAACGGCACATTCTCCTCGCGCATGGCACGATGAATATGATCGAGCAATAAAAAGTCGACTTTCGCGGTCACGGTTGTTCCATGATCACCAAATTCTTTGAGCTGTCCGGTAAAATGATCTGCCACATTTCCGCTCATGGCATCTGGATACATTTGCGCATGCGGAGAAATAATCACGAGCGTGTCCGGTTTGGATATCAAAAGGGCCTGCTCAATTTCAGCGTACGCCTTGAGCGTATCCGCTAATTTTTCGCGATGCTCTTTTCCAATCGAAGGAATGAGCAACGGGGAGTGGGGAACGAGCGCAGAAAAGACAATCATAGAGATGTGGATGTGGAAGAATCGGATTGAGATTCAATAACAGAGGAAAGCGAAGAAAGAGGTGTCTGAAGCTGAACCGGATCGCCAATCGGATACGTGTTGAGAAGCGAAGCGGGGAGTGTGATCACATTTTTCCACTTCCACCCAAGTTCTTCAAATACCAAGCCCGAAAGAATCGGTCGGCGTTCTCCGCGTTCAATCACATACACCGCAGGAGATTCTTTGGTGCGCACGAGTTCACCGGTGTGAAGTTGATATGGAGAAACAATCGGAAGTGTGGCAAGGGTTTTTTGTGAAAGAAGTTTTGCGGTACGTCCCTTAAAATATAAAGAGATGAAAGTTTTATTTGGCAAAAGATGACGCACTCCATCTTCCACATACCAATAAGCGCCGGTCGCATCTTTGGCAAAGAGCCCAGTCGGATACGTGGTTGAGGTCGTAATATCAAGGCCATCATCATACCCATCCAAATCCGCAGCCTCTGCTTCAATAAGTTCATCCTCATTAAAACCAAACTGGCGAAATGCTTTGAGCGATGTGATCAAACGCTTTTGATTGCCAACGAGCAAATAGCGTTTTCCATCTGGGACCTGGACAATCGAATAATTGGAGAAGGCGATGGGAGCGCCAAGAGGATAGGCAGAGAGATCAGAATCTTCGACCAACAGAATTTTTTCCGGATCAGACATGGAGGCGAGCACAGCCTTGGTTTTAAACGGACGTTTTTCGCCAAAGCGAATTAAGTAGGTTTGTTTCGATGTTTTTCCGCGCACAATACTTCCATCTGGAAACGTGAGGCTAAACCAACGCCGCCAAATCCGCCACAAATTTAAGTTTCCATTAAAATGTGGCGTGTAGCTATACAGCATCGCGGTCGCATTATTGCGGGGGATAATGCTTTTCCCGTCAATTGTCACAGGCTTTCCTGGCGCAATACCAGAAATCGTTCTTCCGTTGCCAAGAATCTGATACAAATATTTTTCACGATATTGTTTTGCCGCCCACTCCAGTTGGCTCGCAAATCCTTTAAATGCTTGAATCGCTGGATCAGCCATGGCACAGCTATCGCACACGCCATAACCCGCAGCCCAATCAAACTGCTTTGCGGTTGGTGTTGTATCCTCCACAAGGCTTTGTTCTTTTTGAATCAGTGCGAGCAAATATTTTGGATTGATCTTATACGAAGTTGCTACGCGCCAAATAATATCTGACGGCCGTTTATCTTGCCCATCAATATCTTTGAGCTGCACGCGTCCAAGAACACCGCGTTCTTCTAAAAACCGCTGAACGCGATCAAGCGTCATAGCGCCAATGTCAAACAAATCCGCATCGCTTAAAATCAGCTCCGGATTAAATCCCGCATCAAAATCATCTGGAGCACAGACGGTTTGAGCGGATGCGATAGGAGAAAAGAGAGAAAAGCAAAGGCTACACGATAAACAACAGGCAATAAACCGTTTCATCTCCCTAGGATAGCACGCTCTGGTCGCATTCGAAACCCGTGCTATCATAGGCCTATGAAGCTGGAACGCCAGCAAAAATGGCTCATAGGGGCGTTAGGAGCGCTCTTATTTGTATTATTCGCCATCATCCCATCCGCAGGAGTGCCATTTTTTGCATCTCCAGATGAAACCATGTACGCCCGTACAGCTGTGCAATTAGCAGAGCAAGGACGCGCGTCATTTGATGAACCCTTTGCGAAAACATTTTCCTGGTTGCATCCGCGTAGTTGGGTAAGCCAAGGAGCCAAGATCGTGCCTGTGGGTTTTTTGGGCTGGCCATGGACCATTCAATCCCTCGCAAAAGTCGGAGGCATTGCCTCATTACCTTGGGCAGGTAGTTTGCTTCTTCTTTCTGCCATGTGGCCGTTATTTCAACTCTTGCGTCGCTATGGCTTTTGGCCCGCTTGGATCGGAACGCTCATGGTCGGCACGTTTCCTTCTATCATCTTGTACGCAAACCGCGGAGTATTTCCAAATGGTCCTGTGCTTGCCCTGGCGATCTGGGTAGCGTGGTTGCTTCAACGGTTTTCTGCGCACACAAAAAATCGCTTGTTTACTTCCGCCGTGATTGCGATACTTGCAACCCTTACCTTGTCTTGGCGCCCTATCGAAGCGCTGTGGATTCTTCCTTGGTGGATCGTGATGGGCTGGCAGGTTCGTCCAACAAAAAAAGAATGGATCGTGGCAGGTCTTGGATGTTTACTCATCCTGATCCCGTTGCTTTGGCTTGGAAGAGCCACCTATGGAACCTGGTTTGGTGTGGGATATGCCTTGCGAGATTCTGTCACAACATCTGTCGCGCCTATCATCACACAAAACGTGGCAGCGCGTCCTTGGTGGATTGCCTATCCATTTGATGTGCGCGCATTTGTCTGGAATGTCTGGCACTTCGGTCTAGGCTTGCTGTGGCCATGGGTTCTTATCATAGGAAGCGCCATCGCCACGTTTTTCTTTCAAGAAAAAAAGACAGGTCTCAAAAAGATCCGCCCAGAAATCTGGGTTGGCGCGTGGATGCTCATGGTCTTATGTCTTCTGTATGGTGGAACCGCCTACGCGGATCGTCTTGGTCCGCAAATCGCCACCTTAGGAAATTCTTTTTTGCGTTATCTCATGCCTGTTGCGGTTTTGTGTGGATGGGGAGCGGCTTTTCTCTGGAGTGTATTCGCAAAAACTCCGCGGACTCGTCAAATAGGCTGGATCTTCGTCATCTTTATCGCACTCTTTGGTATCTATCGCGCCACCATTGCGGATGATGAAGGCGTGTGGAATACGCGCAAAGAATTAATAAAATATAAAGATATGCAAGCGCAGGCAACACAGTGGTTTGCGCCAGGCGATCTCATTTTGTCCGAGCGTTCGGATAAGGTCTTCTTCCCGCTCTTCCGCGCTGTGTCTCCGCTCCCAAATAAAACAGAAATCAAGTGGTATCTTCAATCAAAAAAAACCGCGGTTGGATTATTCGCGCGCCCGCTCTCTCAGTCCGATCGCGATGTTTGGCGTCGCGCAGGACTTGATCTGCAAGAAGTCACCTCGTTTCCACGTGAACGGCTCTACCGCATCACGCTTGCTCCATGACCATTCCTCGTCCTGTTGCGCTTTTAGGCGCGTGTCTTCCCTGGCTTCTCGCGTTCTCGCTCCTGGGCTGGCTTATTTTGTTACGCTTCCCATTAAGCGGAACCGTAGAATTCGCTTTTCCATTTGATGGACGCAGCACCTGGATTGATCCCTTTCTTCCTGGTGAGCGCGTCACGCCAGCTGGCCCACAAACAGATGGATGGACAGGTCAGCGCGTGCTCGGTGATCCAGTCTACGCGTCTGCACGTGCTCCGGGTGTGTTTGATCAAGTCACGATCGGACTCGAGCTCAAATCCTTGCGCCAACCCTTGATCGAATTAGGATTGCTTCGCGATCCAGACACGCAGGCATTTGAATTTCATCCATTATGGAGCGAGGCGCTCGCAACAGGATGGAAACAGGTTCAGGGCGGATGGGTGAAAGATGGGCAATCAGAAGAGATCCTCAAAAATCCTGATCCAGAACACGTGCTTGTGTGGGGCGCGACCTCAAGTCGCATGGTCGCTATGGACGCAAAAGCAGAAGAAAAATATTTTAATGTCTCTTTGCGAGGCGGACACGAAATTCACACGATTCCAACCGACGGCGAAATCACGTTTACGTTTGACGTGCAGGACATGAACCGGAGTAAAACAAAACGCACGGTCGCGTTTCATATCACGCGAGAAGACGAAACCATTGCGACAGACACCGTAAGCATGGGAGGGGATCAAGATACAAAACCAAACCAAGTCTTTAAAAAAACAATTCACCTCACGGATCTAAAAGCAGGCGTGTACAAGATCGCGATTTTAGCAGACGACGACTTTTTTATTCGCGGAATTCAAACCTATGCGCGTCATTGGGTCTTGGGTCCGCGCCTCTATCTTGCCGATCATGTTGGCTATGACAGTGCCTCTCCAAGCGCCACGGTCTGGACGAATGCGCGGCATATCACAGCAGAAACATTGCATAATGAAGGAAAACAGATTTTACAGTTGGGGAGTGCAACCAAAGAACTCACGCAGACACATACGCTCGTTCGTCTTGATCGTGCTTTGCAAGAACTTGCTGGAACGCAAACACTCATTGCCCCAAAAGGAGATGTGCGCTTAACAGGCGACGCCTTCTTTGCTTTGTCTCCTGAAGCGCTTTTTTATCCACGCTTACGTCGATTCACAGACGCATCTGATCTAGATCGCGAAGGAATCACAGGTATGCTCACGCCGTACCAAGCGCCCGCGTCAGAAGGTCAGGGTTGGTTCAACGCACAAACGACCTTTCTCTTGCCATTCCCACAAGATCGTCTGCGTCTCGCGCTTTCTGTCCCAGGTATTGCTGATCGCATCGGAGCTGTCGACATTCGCGCTGCGCGTA
>CAYUCD010000042.1:0-6219 GCA_964443265.1 uncultured Gammaproteobacteria bacterium
GGGCTCCGGTGGCCTCCGGCCCGGTCGTGCAGAATGCGAGGTACTTCAGGACCCAGGAAGAGGTCGCCATGGAGATGACGGCCCTGCCCGCGGCCATGCGGTACACGATCGGAAGCTACCCACCGGACTGGAGCATGTATCCGTCCTACCAGCGGTCGATCCGGATCACGTCCGAGTGGCCCACGATCCTGGAAGTCGGCAACGTGCTCCCCACCGGCATGAACGCCCCCACGGTCAACGTGTTCAAGGGCGGCATGGAGCGCATGGTCCAGATCATCCCAGCGGGCGACAGCACGGTGTACTTCCTGGCGAACAGCGAACTGCCCGTGGACGTCAAAGTCCACAAGGTTGATCGCGCGCCCGGAGGTCTCCCGCGGGTCACCTGCGCCGTCCAGCAGACCGTGTCCATGAACTGGCCGAGGACAACGGCCAATCCACGGCATCACACCTGCAACTGACGCGCCCGCACCTTCCGTTCCTTCACTGTCTCGATAGAGCCCTTCATCAACTTGATGCGGGGCTTTTCTTTTTATAAAAATTTTCCAAACATAAAACCCGCTTTCGCGGATTATATGTTTCACTGCGCAGTGAACACTTACCCTGTTGTTGAAGTGACCAACATGTTGATCACAAAATTGGAAATGGCAACAGAAGAAATCAAGATAACAAGACCAATAATCGCATTCTTGATCATGGTTTTTGCTTCATCCGTTTTCTTGCTATCTCCACCAGCTGTCATCCAAAGAAAACCCGCATAAAGCAAATAGCCGAGAAGGATAATGCCGACAAAACCTAATACGGCATTAATAATACCACCAACGAGCGCTGGAAGATCTTTGCCACCAAGATCCGTCTTTCCTCCTACATCTTTTAGGCCTTGTACTGCTCCGGACAGGCCTTTGTATTGGGTTTGAGCAAACACCGCCACAGGGGCGAGCGCTCCAACCACCACAGCTCCTACTTTCGCTGTAATATTTTTTAACATGTTCATAAAGATTAACTTATTTTTCGTTCAGTCGCTCGAATAAAATCGCTGATTCATCTTTTTACGCACCAGGAAATGTTTGCGGCGGAACCGATCCCTGCGGACAAGGACCCTGATTAGGGGCGCAAACCACAGGGGTTTTCGTTGTTCCCGTCGAAGATCCACCGCCTGTGGCAGAAATCAGTTGATCCACCACAAACGTGGAAATAGCAACAGAAGCTATCACAAGCACTAAACCAATAAACACGTTCTTAATCATATCTTTGGCTGTTTGCACCTGCTTGGTTTCTCCGCCAGCAGTCATCCAAAGGACGCCTGCATAAATAAGAAACGCGAGAAGGATAATGCCAACAAGACCAAGAACCGTATTAATCAAGGATCCGACAATCTGAACAAAACAATTCGAGGCTCCGGACGTGCAAACACTTGCAAGTCCAGAAGTGGTTCCGGCAAGCGTAAGGCCAGTACTCTGCGCGGAAATCTCTGCAAAAACAAATGTCGGTGCAAAGACCCCGGCAAGAATAGCGCCCAACGTAAGACGCGAAAAAGAGAAAGAGGACATGGAACGAAAACTAGGCTTCCTGCGTTGCGGTAATTAATCGAGAAATAACGAAACTGGTAATGGCCCAAGCGGAAAGAATAATAGCTAAACCAATGATGCCTGAGATAATGAGGTTCTTTGCATCGTTTGTTTTTTCTTCGTTTCCACCCGAGATCATATACTTAAATCCGCCCAGAAGGACGATGACCACGGCGACGATCCCGAGAAAACCAAGAGCCACATTGATAATGCGAGCCGCGGTTTGTCGAACGTCTCCACTTCCCAATTTGATTTCTCCTTGAATCGCGTTCACTCCCAAGTCATTGGCATTCAACGAAGCCTGCGCAAACGCGATGGCTGGAATAGCAATGGAAACACACAAAGCGGCTGAGGCAGCGAAACTAACGATTTTTTTTGTACGTGCTGTCATGCAAAAGTCACCTCCTTTCAAGTTAAAAATAGTAACGTAGTTCAGTATAACACACCCGCAAGGACTTTTCTTATTTTTTGGCAACGCCCAAAACCGTTTCTACAACAAACAAAACGATCGTATAGGAAAACACGATCGCACAAAGACCTAAGACAGCATTCTTGATCGTGTCCTGCGCTGCTTTTACTTTTTTCTGCTCCCCACCCGAGATCATCCACATCACGCCTCCATACATAAACAAGGCAAGAAAAAGAACGCCGACCAGTCCCAAAACAATACGAATAATATTTCCAACCAGCTCCGGAACTGTTATCCCACTCAAAGGATCAACCAAATTATAGCGCCCTCCCGCAGGAGTGGCAGCCGTAGCAGCGAGAATAGGAGCTGCAACAAAAAACGAAGCAACTGAGAAAAAAGAAACTCGTAAAAGACGCATCATACTTATTTAGTGGTGTTTTTCGTATTTACGACTGGATTTGGCGTTGCAACCGCGCCAAACGAATCAATCAGCACGTTCACCAGCGTATAAGATAAAAAGATGATCACAAGCCCAATAACAGAATTGCGAATAATCCCTTTTCCCTCTTCTACGCGCTTCTCCGCTCCCCCAGCTGTCATCCAAACAATACCTCCATACACAAACATCAAAAGAGCCAATGAACCAACAATCCCCAAAACAGCGCTAATAATCTTACCAATCAACGCCTGAATAGAATTCACATCTCCCAATGGATTATACAGCGTAGCCGAAGAGCCCACAGCGGGCTGACTAGATGTTGAAGCAGCCGCTTGCGCGGACAAAGGCGCGGACAAAACAAAACCAATAGAAAGACAAAGAAAAATCGAGGCAAGAAAAAAACGAAATAGCTTCATACAAATCATCATTATTTTGCAGGAGTCGTAGCAGGCGCAGTCCCAGGATCAATCGCGCAACAAAACACATTCGTTCCAGAACAACTTTTACCAACCATGCAACCCAATTGCGTAGCCTCTTCTTTTCCGCTTAAAGATCGGCAATAAAAAGGTCTTGGTGTATTTTCGCCATAACAAGGCTTTCCAGCCGTAGGGCTCGTTAATGACGTAAAAATAAACGTCACAACCGCATTTGCCGCAAAAATAATCACGAGTCCAATCACAGCATTCACTAAAACTTCTTTTCCTTTTTTTGTATCACTCCCCCCGCCCGCTAAAAGATATTTCAACCCTCCAAACACAAGAAGTCCAAGAAAAATCGCACCAGAAAGTCCAAAGAAAAATTTGGCCACGCCAACTCCGGTTGAAACAATATCATCCAACGTGCAATTTCCATCTCCTAATGCGCACGCAGCAATCGGAATCTGAGTAAGTGCAGGCGTCGTTTTAGTCTTCGAAGGACCCGTATCCGTTCCTGTTTGAGTCACTTTTCCCAATCCAGGAATGCAACACAATTTACCGCCCGTACAAGCTGAACTTGTGATACACGACCCCTCTGCGCTCGACATCTGCCCACTCACATCTTGACATGTCCAATCTGTCCCCTCTGTTTTTGTCGCCTTACGAATATCTAAAACCTGTTTAGCTTTATCATCGTCCGCATACGCACAACCAAGCGACGGATCCGCTGCTCGAGCTAAAGGAATGTTGGATGAAAACAAAACTAAAAATCCAATCAAACATCCAACAGAACGCAAAAGACGGGATCGCATAATTCCCGTCTAGTATATCACCAAATCAAAAACCTTAGTACGCAATCGTTTGGGCAATTTTCTGGACCGCAAATTTCATGGCCTCATTCGCCCCCACAGAGCCAGTCACGACATCATTAATCATGGTCAACATCGCGTCCTCCATAGCCTGCGGATCAATTCCGCGATACCAAGAATTTGCCGTGAGGACCTGGGAAGCAAACACACCCACCTCTTCATCCTCAAGTTGCGCCATTAAAAGAGATTTGCGCGCAGCCGGCCGCTTCACAAGATCTAATATTTTTTTGCTTTCTTCAGGTTTGATAAAAAAATTCAACAAGCTCCATGCAAGATCTGAATTCTTGGTCTTTTTAGAAACCACCCAATACCAATAATTCGCGTAATTCTTGGTTGGATTTTCTGCAATTTGCGGAAGCTTGGAAATGCCAAGATTCAACCGAGGCGCACGTGCTTTGATCTGTGGCAAATGATAGGCATAGCCAAAGAAAAACGCGGAACGCCCCTGCAAAAACGCATCCAATGAATTTGGTTGCGAACCATTCCATGTATAAAACTCCTTATTAGGATCTGCAAAAGCCGTGTAAAAACCCAAGGCCTGCAATCCAGGAGATTCTTCGCGCACATCTTGAAGAGCAGGTGGAATGATGTGAAACGTAGGCGAACCATCTTCATTCTCCATGTTCGCTCCATTTTGCATCATCAAAACAGACAAAAGATCTACGGCTCGTTCTACATTATAGGCCGTTCCAATACCAGCCGCAGACTGCACAACATTCCCCTGTGCATCCAACTTGGTTAATTTTTTAACCTGCGCTTGAAAATCACCCCATGTTTCCGGAGCATTTGGAATACCGGCCGCGTTCAACAAATCCTTGTTGTAATACAAAGCCATGGTATCAATACCAACCGGTACGCCAACTGCACGCTCCTGCATCACTGGCTTATCCGCCACCGCAGACGTATTCACAACGCGCATCGTGTCTTTTATCACCACATCCGCAAACTGATCTTTAAATGATTTATTAGAAATCAAAGACTCATTCTGCATCTGATACGTGGTTTCTTTTTTGATGGTTCCTGTAGTCACACGCGCCGCCGTACGCACCGTAGTTGGCATTGGAACCACTTTTGGCAAATATTTATCCGTCCAATCATTGTGAATCAAGAAAACATCTGGCCCTCGATCTTCAGCCAAAGCATTCAAAAGCTCTGTTTCATATTCCTCTAAGCGAAGGCGACGAAAATTGATCTGCGCATTCGGATGCAAAACACGAAAATCGTTAAAAACAGGATTGTAGGCATCTTCATCATCCACAACAGACCAAACATTCAACGTCGTAACCTTAGAAGCTTGTTGCGCCTCAGGCGTAATCCCCTTGGTGCACCCCTGACCAAACAAAGAAAGCAAAGCAATGAGAGCAATGGAACGTTTAAAAATAGAGCGCATAAAAAGAAAAGTTATCGAAGGGATTTTAGCATGCTACGGGCATCCTTGGCTAAATCTGGCCGCTGAAGAGCAAACGCAAGATTCGCGCGAAGCCATCCCATCTTTGAACCCGTGTCGTGATACTCCCCCTGCAACTCACACGCATACACAGGTCGTGACTTCATTAAATCAAAAATAGCATCCAATAAAACATACTCTCCCCCATGTCCAGGCTTGAGTCGCTGAATAGAATCAAAAATATCTGGCGTTAAAATATAGGCGCCAATGGAAGCAAGTCGTGAAGGCGCTTTTTTCGGGCCCGGTTTCTCTACAACTCCGCGTAACTGAAACACACCTTTTTCCACTTGCGCCGCAGGATCAATAATCCCGTAGCGATGCGTTCCCTGGGCATCTGTTTTAATCACACCAAGCACAGGATCGCCATACCGTTCAAACACATCCATCATTTGTCGTAATCTTGGTCGTTTCGCAGAAAAAATCTCATCGCCAAACAACACAGCAAACGGCTCATCTCCAATCAAATGCCGAACATTCAAAATAGGCGTGGCATTTCCATACGGCCCCTTTTGCCGCACATACACAAAATTCGCCATCTTGCTGATGTTATGAACTTCTTCAAGAAGCTCCTGTTTCCCTTTTTCTTTTAACCACGCCTCAAGCTCGCGATTTTCATCAAAAAAATCTTCTACCGGACGTTTTGTGTGACTCGTTACGAGGATGACATCCGTAATCCCTGATGCAATCGCCTCTTCGACCACATATTGAATGACCGGCTTATCAATAATCGGCAACATTTCCTTAGGCATAGCCTTGGTAGCAGGCAAAAAGCGGGTACCAAAACCAGCGACCGGAATAATCACTTTCCGAATAGGTTGAGACATAGATAAAACCTATCTTACCCCGTACTCGAAACGGCAAACAGGGGCAGCAATTCTTCAAAACGATGGACCACGCGATCCGCCCCTGCTTCACGCAACATCTCAAGAGACACGGTATGCGTAATACCAACCGCAAAACACGAAGCGCCTTTTGCAGAGATAATCCCGCTTGGCGCATCTTCAAGCACCAAACAAACCTCTGGAGCAACATTCAATCGACGAACCGCGAGCGCATACGGCTCTGGATCAGGTT
>CAYUCD010000043.1:0-6027 GCA_964443265.1 uncultured Gammaproteobacteria bacterium
CCCCCAAAGCGACGACTTGCTAAGGGGGCTCTTTTTTATCCTTTTATTTTTTATTATTTACCGAGAGTAGGTTTTCCTATTTCCCAGCTTGCTGGGCAAAGCTCTCCGGTTTGAAGGGCAGCAACCACACGCATACATTCTTTTACAGAACGTCCGACGCCTAAGTCGTGATAGAGCGCGTATTGGAGTATGCCTTCAGGATTGATGACGAATGTTCCGCGCAGAGCCACGCCTTTTTCTGGAATCAGAACGCCATAGGCCTCAGATAAAACGTGGCTCATATCTGAGAGCAGGGGAATGTTTAATTTTCCTAGTTTGCTTTCGCACCAGGCTTTGTGTGTGTACGTTGAATCAGTTGAAGCGCCTAAGACCACGGCATTCATTTTTTCAAACTCTGCGCTGTTCGTAGAAAATTCTGTGATTTCGGTTGGGCAGATAAAGGTGAAGTCCATGGGATAAAAGAAGAGGACCACCCATTTTCCGCGATAATCATTGAGGTTGATGGTTTTAAAGCTACCATCTGGCATATAAGCTTCGGTCGTAAAAACCGGAGCACGTCGCCCGACTTGGGTGTGTACAATAGGTTCCATAGAAATAAAAGAAAAGAGTTATGTTCTTATTTTCGTATACTGAGCGTCCACTTTTGTCCAATCAATATTTTTCCACCAATGTTGAATATAGGTTTTGCGATCTGCGCCTGTGTCCATGAAATAGGCGTGTTCGTAGACATCGAGGACGAGAATGGGGAGACAGCCCCAAACACCGCCTTGGTTGTGCGCATCAGCATTGAAAATGGATAATTTTTGTTCCACGGTGTTCCAGCAGAGGATGGTCCATCCGCGTGCAGCCATTCCGCAGGCCGTGAAATAATTGACGAAGTTTTCCCAGGTTCCGTATTTGGCGATCAGATCATCCACGATTTTTCCAGACGGCATGCCATCTCCGCCCAACATTTCAAAATACCCTTCGTGCAAATAGACGCCGTTTGTGGCAAAGGTTTCGCTATCTTTGAGGGCGCGTAATTCTGAAAATGTTTGATTCGCGCTTGTAAGATCACCGCCTGTTGCCAAGGGTTTTAGTTTTTCGCTGATTTCATTTTTTTTTGCGACATAGCCAGCATAGAGCTTGTCGTGATGGATGGAGGTTGTTTTTTCGGAAATATCTTTTAATGATCCGAATGGGAGAGGTTTGATTTCTGTAGGCATAAGATTAGAGATGTTTTTGCATGGCTTTTAAGATGTCGGCATTTTTTGGCATTCCGCGTTTGATATAGCGGACGATTCCTTGCGCATCAATGCCAATGACACTGCGTTTAATGATGGTGACTTTGAAAAATGTTCGTAATGCTCCGTAGGCAGCGCTTACTTTTTTCCCTGCGTCGATTAAGAGGGGGAAGGGTAAGCTGTGTTTTTTGGTGAATTTTTGATGAGAAAGGGCTTCGGCATGGTTTACCCCGAACACGGCAATATGCGCGTCTTTGAATTTTTGCCAATCATCACGAATGGCGCAGAGCTGCATGGTGCAACCCGGCGTCATATCTCCTGGATAAAAGAAGAGAATAACGGGTTGTTTGTTTTTAAAATCTGATAGGCGGACCAGGTCGCCAGATTCGGTTTTAAGCGCAAAATCTGGTGCGGGTGCGTTAAGTAATGTTTCAATGTCTGGCATAAAAAGGCGAGTAAGTATTTTTACTAGGATACGACGATTTTGCGGACTGAGCTAGTGTTTCCCTGTCAAGAGGGATTGCGGTTTTTTATCTCGACATAGAGGGCGTTTTGCGTTACACTATCTTTTGTCTTATGGCTGAACCAACTGTTTCCGCACCAGCGTCTTATGAGGCGGAAAAACAGGGAAAGAGTTCAAAATGGAAAACCTGTTGTGGGGGATGTTGCCTTTTTTTTGTGGTCGCGACGCTTGGGGGTGTTGCTATGGGTTATTGGTGGCATGCGAGCGGAAGGCCGTGGCCTCACATGATTCGTGTTGATTCACACCCTCGACAAAAATAACTATGATGCGTTCTTTGGGCGCGGTTCTCATCGGTCTCGTGCTTTTCGGGGCTGGGTGCGAGATGCCGCGTTTTTTTCGTTCTCCTTCGATCACTCCCGCAGCGCTTGAAGCGGCTCATGTGCAAGCGCTTCAATTAATCGCTCATCCGGGCGATCAGATCACGCTTCGTCAAATGACCTTGTCCTTGGAGCTTTTGCTTGATCGTGTAAAACCTCCGCAGACGGGCGTTCGCGAGCTTGTGCTGCATTCTGTGACGGGAACGCGATCTCTCGCGTGGTCTATGCGTGTTGAGCGTGAGACGGCTGCCTCACGCGTTGCGCGAGAAGCGTATGACGCAGAACGACGGGCACATCCTCGTGCTGTTGGAGAAGCGGATTCTGCTCCGCCTGCTTTGGTATTAGAGCAAGCAATGGTTACAGGAACGGTGCGTGGATTTGATACAAAGACCGCTTTGCGATTGCGTTTGCCGGCTTTTTGGCCAGAGGGGATTATGGAAGATGTTCAAAAAACAAGCGGTATCTGGCTTTCTGAACAGGCCTTTGCGACATTGCGTGATACACGTGTGACGGAAGTTGACCCTGGGATTCAAGACTCTCCGATCACAAGCCTTTTGAAAGCAAAAGAAGCGTGGGATGCATTTACCAAACGATTAAAAAATGAAGCGGTAAGTTCTACCACGTCTGGATCTGATCAGGCGTGGCAAGCTGATGCTTCGTTTGTTCTGTGGCCGTTACGCGTGAATGGAAAAGATGTGACCGTGTCCGCGATTCACGCGAAACATCGATTGGGAGAGTTCACGATTTTGAATAATCCGCAGAATCCGTTGATTTTAAAATTTGAGATGAACCCGTTTACGTCTGAAACGTTTTTTGGAGGAGGGCAGGCAGACATGTATGCGCAAGCGCTTGGATTCCAAGTCACGGAAATTCGGACAGCGCCTTAGGCTTTGTTATTTTCAAACCACTCTGAATAAAGATACTGGAAGTAGATTTGATCCCGAAGTGGACGTAGTTGTTTGATTTCTGTGAGAATGGTTTCTATTTTTTCTCCGTCTTTTAACGGGCGCATAGGTATTGCTAGGAGCGTTCGTGTGATGTCATGCCACTCTACGTTGGTTTGCTCGAGTTCTTGATCTAGGTTACGTCTTAACGATTGAAGATTTGTTTCGATCAGCTCTACGGTTGATTTTATTTTTTCGCCGGTTTTTTCTTGGTCAATGATTTCACACAATTTTTTCATTTCCTTTTCTTGTTTTTTATCAGATCCATTCGCTAGTAATTTGTTCCATCGTACGTGCGCTTGTCGCGAGAGAGCGAGGTGATCTTCGCGATCGTGTGTTCGCCAACTCGCCGCACGAATCAGTGCGCGCAAGGCGTTGAGTTCTTTGTCAGATTTTTTCTTTGCTTTTTTTTCTTCCAGCTCTTCCAAAAGGATTTGTTCTATTTTCCAGAGGCTTGGACTTGACCAGCCCGTGGCAGCGATTTCATCAAAGATGGCATCGCCGAATTCCGGGAGCGCATATTTTGTTCGAATATAGGTGCGCACATCTGTGAGCGTTGCAATATGAGGAAGAGAAAGAGCGTCAGACATACGAGATTATGGATAGCGTTGGTAGAAAAGATCGCGGGCAGCTCGATACGCGTAGAGCTGAAAGAGTGCGGTTTGTGCACGATTTTTCTTTTGTGTTTTTGTCGTGCTTTGCTTCTTTTTTGCCTCTTCTTCAAGCACGATAGCCTGAATAGCTTTTTCAAATCTGGATGGATCCATTTGTGCCAGACGGCATTCTTTGTCTGCTTCTTGCCAGGCCTCCCAAACGCGTTGTTCCCACATTCCACGCGCGGATTGAATCGCTTCAGGTGTTCCTGCATGCGTGAGGAGCTCGATTGCTTTTTGCATCGCTTCTCCTTCTTTTTTTAATTTTTGCTGTTCTTCTTCGCGTTCCTTTTTGTCTTCTTGCGCTTCAGGTTCTGTGTGAGAGGGGAGAAGGAGCGCTGCTTTAAGCTCCTCCTCTTTTTTCCACGTTTTTTTTACGACCTGTGATGTTTGATAAGGATTGATATCGTGCGTTCTGCTCCAAATGATATTTAGAGCTCTACGTAATTTTTTGAGTTGCTCAGGAGAGGCAGTTCGTTTTGCTTGTTGCAAGCGCTCCATGAGGTATGCATCTAGAAGCCATGGTCCGACCGTGACAGGCGTCATTTTCCAGGGTTCATCAAGAGGAACCGTGAGGCTCCAAAGGCTCGCGGTGAGTTCACAGGAAGGACGCGGCTGTTTTTTTCGTTCTTCTTGAATTAGTGCCATCGCCGGTTCAAGCGGAAGATACTCGGTTGGCTTTTGCGCGGGAACACGTTCAAGAGAGGGTGAGGGCATAGGGTTTATACAAAGCGTTCTTGCCATTTAGGATCAATGTCTACGAGAAGATCTAAGAACACGCGTTGATTGAGTGCGCCTTCCAGTTCTTTGCGTGCAGCGGCTCCGACTTCTTTTATTTTTTGTGCTTTTTCGCCGATGATCATTTTTTTATAGCGTTCGTCTGTGGTCCAAATGGTGGCAGCGATATAGCGCATGTCATTTTTTCTTGTTTCCACGCTCGTGACTTGCACGCGAACACTGTAGGGGAGTTCTTCTTGCAATAAGAGAAAAAGTTTTTCGCGAATAACTTCTTCGATCCAGTTTTCCTGGCTCATGTCTGTGATCTGTTTGTCTGGATAGTACGCTTCTCCTTCTGGTAGCAAGGCAAACAAGACATCAACAAAGCGATTGAGATCGCGACGTTTAAGCGCAGAGATTTCCATGGTGGTGCGTTGACCTACGTCGATTTCTTGTGCGGATGCCAAAAAGGGTTTTTGTCGCTCCTCTAGATCGCTTTTGTTAATCGCGACCACAACGGGCGCTGGACTTTTTCGAATGATTTTTTGAAGTGCTTCTTCTTCTGCTCCTGGTGCGCGTGCTGGATCCACGACATAGACGAGAACATCAATGCCTTCGAGCTGTTCGCGTACGAGGTCATTTAGCCGTTTAGAGACTCCGTCGGTTTTGCCTAAAAAGAGGCCTGGCGTGTCTACAAACACAATCTGGCCTCGCGGATCATGCAAGATTCCACGAACCGGATGGCGTGTGGTTTGGGCTTTTGGCGTGACAATCGCGACTTTGGAGCCAACCAGGGCGTTTAAGAGCGTGGACTTTCCCACGTTTGAACGACCGGCCAATACAACAAAACCCGATTTTTTCGGTGTAGTCATAGGAAAACGATAGCACAAAATCCTAGTTTTTGACGAGTTTTACCACGGTTTCCACGTGCGGAGTCTGGGGAAAGAGGTCAAACGCCTCTAATGATTCAATATGATAAAGCGCTGAAAATTGTTTGAGTTCTTCTACGAGATGATGAAAATTGCAAGAAACATACACAATAACAGGCGGAGCAGCGCGCAAAAGTGTTTCAATGGCTTTTGGATGAAGGCCTGCGCGAGGCGGGTCTATGATCACGGCATCTGGATGCTCTTCGGTCCAATCGAGTGCTTCTACGGGGCCAGTGCCAAAGCGCGAATTTTTTTCTACGTTATTTTGTTTTGCGTTTTCTTTTGCTAGTTCAATAGCTTCTGCATCGAGTTCATGTCCATACACGGTTGCGCCTTGTTTTGCACACGCGATGCCAAAAAAACCAAGTCCGCAATATAGATCCAAAATCTTTTTTTTGTTGAGATCACCCAAGAGCGAGAGAACGTGTGTTTGCAATTGCTCGGCCATTTCTGTATTGGTTTGAAAAAAACTATTTGGATGAATCGTGTACGTAAGATCGTTTACACGTTCATGCAAAAACGGCTGACCATGCAGAAGCGCGAGTGTTTTGACGTAGGATAAATCTGTGATGGCTGGATTTTCGCCAAGGTATAAGGTGGTGCAAAAAGGGGAGAGTGTTTTTGTGAGTTCTTCGCGCGCTTTTTCTGAAACGCTCGTAAGATCTTTAACCACGAGCAAGAGCAAGCGTTCGTTTGTTCGTACACCGCGACGCATCACCAG